>JAQBYC010000063.1 GCA_027623205.1 Pseudomonadota bacterium
TCGATAAAACACCTCGCGGACCAAGATCGCGGCGCCGGTTTCGCCAACGCCGCGCAACAAGGCAAGCTGCTGACGTTTCTTTTCACTGTCTTCACACTGCCTGGCGACTTGATCCCGCTCGGCCTCGGTGATCGCCAGTTGCTCGTCAACAAGTGCGAGCCTTTGCAACTCACGCTCCACTTCGCTTTTCAGACGCGGCGGGATGCTGCGGCCATCTCCTGTCACAAGGTCGGCGAAATCAATAACAAGGAGCTTGCGCCGTCGCCTGAGATTGATGTCGCGGATGCCCTGGGTGAACAGCAATCCCTTGATCCGGTTGGTGTGGGCCGTCCGTTCTTTTACAAGACGGTCGCGTTCCCGGTGCGAGCGGCGCAAATCCTCATCATCCCGGCTCGGGACCTGAACCAGGGAGCAAACATGGCGTTCGCCGCGCCGCCAAGCGATCACCGTGCGCAAGATCGCCTCGACATCAATACGGTCGGTTTTGACCCGCCGTGCGCGGCGGTCAACCTGCAAACTCGCGGGGTCGACCACGAGACAGTCGATCCCGTGGCTCTCCAACAGCCGCGCCAGCCAGAACCCGTCGTAGCCAGCCTCGTAGCACAGAACGATCTTCGCTCGATTCCCTGTGCGGCGTTCAAACTGCTCACAAGCCGTGTGCAACTTGGCCAGCAACGCCGAACTGTCGCCGCCCTTCAGGTGATGGAGACTGGGACGATTGTGCTCGCTCGCCTCAATAGCCAGGAGCCAGCTATTCTTGCTGAGTTCCAGCGCGGCATGGATGACGGTTTCGTCGGTGTGTAGACTGCTCGTTTGGCAATGCATTTCTTGTGCCCCTCGCTATAGATCAAAAAGGAAGCATCATTCAAGCAGCTTCCTCGGCCCATAGCATCTACCGGGACAACCCGCAACGCCGGGTGATGCATCACATCAAGTGGACTGGTTTTACTCCGCCCTTCGGACTGATTTTACTCCGCCGTTGACAAATCAAACCAACATTCAGAAAAAGTGGACAGCCTATCAAGCGAACCGCTGCTTCAACCGGTTCCGTGCGACACGTTGCTGGGGGGCATACGAGGGAGCTGCTGCGCCATGATTATCGCTTGCAAATATGTTACCGGCGAAATCCAGAACTGCTGGGCATCCTCGCGCGTGAGGGTTACATTGCGGTCAAAGTAGAAATCAGTGAAATGGGGAATACGCCATGTCGATGACAGCCAGCCTTGGCCGCCACGGGCCGGTACCGAGTGAATTCAGCGCCGTTGAATGGGATGCTCGTTGTGATCTGGCGGCCTGCTATCGCCTGGTGGATCATTATGGCTGGAGCGACCTGTTCGGCACGCATATTTCGTTGCGGGTGCCGGGGACAGAGCATTTTCTGCTGAATCCCTATGGCATGCTGTTCGGTGAAATTAGCGCCTCCTCCCTGATCAAGGTGGATCAGGACGGCAATACGGTGGGGGAAAGCGACTATCCCATCAACCCGGCGGGCTTCACCATCCATTCGGCGGTGCACCTGTCTTCCGACGTCATGAATGCGGTATTGCATACGCATACGCCGGCCGGCAACGCAGTGGCCTGTATGAAAGATGGCCTGCTACCCAGCAATCAAAAGGCCTTGCTGATCCTTGGCATGATCGCCTACCACGATTATGAATCCGTGGCTCTGGACCATTCTGAACGGGAACGCATCGTCAACGACCTGGGCGACAACCGCATCCTGGTGCTACGCAATCATGGCCTGCTGACCGTCGGCGAAACCATTGCCGAGGCGTTCTTCTGGATGTACCGCATGGAGATGGCCTGCCAGTATCAGGTGGATATCCTCAGTTGCGGTCAGGAACTGCAATACCCCAGCAAGGAAACCCAGGATTACACCATAGAAATAGGCAGGAAGCTGAACGGCAACCGGCGTATCGATATGGAAACCCGGCAATGGGCCGCCATGTTGCGCCAATTGGAACGCGACGTCGGCACCGACTGGCGGACCTAATCGGTCGCGCCGCCCCAAGAGGCCGGTGATCGGCGCTTCTGCGCCCGTTCAGCGGCAAGTTCAATTTTTGAGCGGGGCGAGGTTTTTTTTGCGTGTTCTCGACGAAGACCCGAAAAATCAGGACCGGATCACAAATTGTGAACGTTTCGTCGTGCGGCAGGATATACATGACGCTGAAGACTTCACGATTCATAGGCCGCGAGCGAACATGCCCATCAAAATCCCCGACGATTTACCGGCCCGGCGCACGCTGGAAGAAGAAGGTGTGCGCGTCATCGCGGAACATGACGCAATGCGTCAGGATATTCGACCGCTCAGAATCGCGTTGTTGAACCTGATGCCAGAGAAAATCAAAACCGAAACCCAAATAACGCGGCTGGTTGGAGCAACCCCGTTGCAGATCGAAATGACTTTGCTGAGCACAGGGAGCTATACCCCGCGCAATACCTCCGCCGAACATATGCTGGCCTTCTACCAACCATGGGAGGCGGTAAAAGAGCAAAAGTTTGACGGCTTGATCATCACCGGTGCGCCGATCGAAAAGCTGTCCTTTGAGGATGTGATTTATTGGCAGGAATTGACCCAGATTTTCGACTGGACCCAAACCAACGTACACGACACCTTCAATATCTGCTGGGCGGGTCAGGCGGCGCTGTATCACTACTATGGGGTCAATAAACGTGAATTGCCGGAAAAGCGTTTTGGCCTGTATGAACACAGGATCGTCACGCCAAATTCAGTAATGTTGCGCGGCTTCCCGGACGACTTTTTTGTCCCTGTCAGCCGTTACACCGAAGTCTGCGAGGAAGAAATTCCCGATGAACCGAGCCTGCGAATTCTGGCCGCATCGCCCGAATCCGGTGTTTGCCTGATTCGCGATCATGCGCGCAGGCAAGTCTATATGTTCAATCATCTGGAATATGATACCGGATCCTTGGGGGATGAATACCGCCGTGATATTGAGGCGGGGGAAAAGATCGCCTTGCCTGTGAATTATTTTCCCAATGACGATCCGAAACGCGCGCCGCGCAATCAATGGCGCGGCCTGGGGCATTTGCTGGTGGGCAATTGGATCAATGACCTATACCAATCAACGCCTTACGACATAAGCCGCATTGGGAACGCTTCCCTGTAACCCCGGATCACATAAAGCTGTCGATGGCGAAACCTCAAACGGGGATCGGGGCCGTCCGTGGACGGCCGTTTGATACGGATCAATAGCATTGACGGCGCGCCATGCTAGCAATAGCCGATGCATTCCCTGCCCTGCCCGCTTGTGGGTCGCGGGGTGCGCGAGATTGCGATTAGGAGCATGGGTATGACGGAACCTGAAATGGCGGTGATCAGTCCATTGGGTAATGAAACCATTGGCGCACGAACCTCAGCCCCGCGCCCGGATACGCTGAATGGCAAGACTATTTGCGAAATGTGGAACGGTGACTTCAAGGGCAATTTCACTTTCCCCATCATCCGCGAACTACTGCACGAACAGTTCAAGGATGTCAGAATAGTGCCCTATACCGCCTTCCCCAACTCCACGATCCGTGGCACACCGGCACATCAACGTGAAGTCGATAGTCAAATGATCGCCTTGGCCAAGGCGCAGGGCTGCGATGCGGTGATCGCCGGCAACGGCGGCTGAGGCACCTGCACGCCCGCCGTGGTGCGGTCGGTAGTGAACGCGGAACGCGAAAATATCCCTGGTGTCGCCGTTACCATCAAAGGTTTCTCCGATGCCGCCCGCCTGGCCGCAAAGGCCGACGGTCTGGCCAATCTGGCGATCGCGGAATATCCTGTCGCCATTGGTATCCAGGCCCCGGAAGATATCAAAGAAACCGTCCAGAGGTCGCTGTTCGCGCAGATCGTCGACGGCCTGACCGGAGCGGCAAACCGCGCCGGAACGGAGAAGGAAGCGACCGCGAACCCGGACAGCGCGGTGTTCGAAGGCACCTTGGACGCGATCAACCAGCATTTCGCCGCCAACGCGTGGAGTGACGGTCTGGCAATCATTCCGCCCACACAGGAACGGGTAGCGGCGTTCCTCCGTTTCACCGACCGGCGCCCGGATGAGATCATCAGCGTTCTGCCCCAGGCCAATCTGGCGGCGACGCCTTTGAACATCGCCGCCAATGGGGTGATGGCCGGCTGCCGGCCGGAACACATGCCGATCCTGATCGCCGCCGTGCAGGCAATCGGCGACGAACATTATAATCTGGGCAACATTGGCACCACGGGCACCCTGGTTCCCTATCTGCTGATCAACGGCCCGATTGTCGCACAATTGAAGATTGAAAGCCGGGGGCAGCTGATTTCGCGCGGGCCGAACCCAAGCCTTGGCCGGGCCCTTGGCCTGATCGTCCGGAATATCGCCGGTTACCGGCCGGGGCGAAACTATCTCGGTACCTTTGGCTACCAGATCCCCTTCGCCTTGGCCGAGAATGAGGCGGAAAGCCCGTGGCCGCCGTTCCATGTAGAACAGGGCTTCGATGCGGCGCAAAGCACGGTTACCGCCGGCGGCAGCATGTTCTGGGGGTATCCCCCTGCACCACACAGCCGGCCCGAAAAAAGCGGCGCCCAGGTTACCCTGGAACTGTTGTGCCGAGAGATCTACAAAAAGACCATCCTGCATTGTCTGCCCGAACAAGGCCCCGACGCCTTTCGGCACATGATTACCCTGCTGTTGACCCCTCCCATCGCGCAATCCCTGGCCGACGAAGGTTATTCGAAACAGGATGTCAGGGACTATCTGTATGAAAACGCCAGGGTGACACGGAGGGAGTTGGAATGGCATACAAAATTCAGCTTCGCCCAGCCCATGAGCATCGAGGAAAAAGTTGAAAAGGGCCTATTCCCCACGGCCTACCTGGTCGGCCCGGACGAGATGGTGCGGCTGCTGCCCAGCCCGGATATTTTGCATCTGATCGTCTGCGGCGAGCCGGGCCGAAACCGCCTGATGGGCTTCCACAGCGTTTACGTCAAACCCACCAGCAAGGAAATCGAACTGCCCCGGAATTGGGAGCGCTTGCTTAGCGAAGGTTGACCAGATCAACGCCAACCCGCTCTAAGGCGTTTTTGAGCCCTAATGGAAGGGCTGCGCCAAAATCCCGCCCTATTTCGCGGCCTTGTTCGGCCGTTCCGGCAGGTTGAAGTTGAAGATGCGGTTGGCGTTCAGGCCGAGGAGCTTGGCGCGGGTGCCGTCGCTGATGCCTGCCATGGTGCGTTCGATGGCCTCGGCCGAGTGGGGCCAGGTGCCTTCGTGATGGGGGTAGTCGTTGGCCCACATCATGTTTTCGGTCAGCCCGAATTGCTCCACCAGGGCGAGGCCCACCGGGTCTTCCTGGAACGCCGCCGCGCCGTGCTGTTTGAAATAATCGCTGGGCAAACCCTGCAGTTTCGGGCGCACCCAGAAATGATGCTTGCGATAGGCCTCATCCATGGCTTCCAGGGCCCAGGGTATCCAGCCAATGCCGGCTTCGATCAGGGCAAAACGGATCTTGGGGAAGCGTTCCAGCACGCCGGATGCACACAGGTTCGCCATGGGCTCGATGGTCGGGCTCAGAGAATGGGAAACATAATTGATCACCGCCCCGCCCATCCCCTTGGAGGCACGGGGATCGCGCCCGGTGGAGACATGGAAGGTGATCGGCAGGTTCACTTCTTCGATCAAGGCCCACATGGGGTCGTACATCGGCAGATTATAGTTCGGATCGTCCACGTCATGGCCGCCGAAGATCGGCTTGCACGGCAGGGTCAGGCCACGGAAACCCCTGTCCGCGGCCCGCCGGATTTCCTTCAGGGTGCCGGGGATATCTCCCGTCGCCAGGGCTGCCAATGGCGACATAATGTCGTTGTAAGGGCCATAGAATTCCCAGGCCCAGTCGTTCCAGACCCGGCATTGGGCCATGGCCAATTCCGGGTCCGGCGTGGCCCACATGGCCAACCCTTTGTTGGGAAAAATAATCTCGGCATCAATACCATCACGTTTGTGATCGGCCATGCGCCCTTCGACGGTGGCGCCCGCGCCGTTGCGTTCCTGATCCTGGCCAACCATGGCCGCGATACGGATTTTGGTGGGGCGGTAGCCTTCGACAACGCTCCACCGATCACCTTTCTCGTCAACCCTGACCTGGGGTATCCGGTCACGATATTTTGGTTCGATCCGCTTGGCCCATAAATCCGCGGGTTCGTTGGCATGGGTATCGGCGGAAATCATCAGATACTTTTCAGCGTCATCTGGGCGCGCCGTGCGCGGCCAATCCGCCGTGCCGGGCGTATCCAGGCGCCACTGGTTGGCCTCGTCGGTTTGATATTGTTCGCTCATCTTGCTCTCCGTTCCCTCAATTGGTCAGACGCCATTGCACCAGGGTATAAGGAATGTCGGCATCATCGTGCGGCTCGAACACCGCTTCGACCGCCGCGCCAATGACCACCTCTTGATCCGCCGGGCCCAGCAGATTACCCAGCATGCGGATTTTGCCCGCGAGGGGCATCTCGACCAGCACCACCGTATAGGGACCCATCCCGCGCAAGGCCGGGTGCACCGGATGCCAGGGCCGCTCCCAACTATAGATCAGGCCGTTGCCCGCGATCTGCTGCCATTGCATATCAAACGATTGGCACCGATGGCACAGCCATTCCGGACCCCATTGCCAGGTACCGCAGCCATCACAGCGCTGGACCAATAATTCGCCCCGGCGGGTGCCTTCCCAATAGGCCAAATCCAGATCGTCGCCCGAGGGTACCGGCGCCGGCATGCCGGCGGGCAGATAGCTATCCACGGTCATGACAAAGTCTCCTCTGAACCCATGATCAGGCTACTGACCGGGGTCACCATGGGGCCGGCAATATTCATTGCCAGTTTGACATTGGGCACCTGGTTGCAGGATTGCCCGCGGATCTGGCGCACCGCCTCCAATTGCAGGCCAAGTCCGTGCATATAGCATTCCGCCAGATTGCCGCCCGAGGTATTTAGAGGCATCCGGCCCGCGGGCGCGGTCAGGTTTTCCAAGGTGAAGAATTCGTTGGCTTCCGCCGGCGCGCAAAAGCCATGTTCCACCACGGCCATCATCACACCGGTGGTAAAATTCTCATAGCTTTGCACCACGTCGATATCGCCCGGGGAAACCCCGGCCATTTCATACAGACGCGGCGCCACGGTGGCAAAGGATGAGGAGCCGAAGTTGGATGCATTCATCACCGGCGCGCCACAACGATGGTCCGAGCCTTGGGCAGCCCCCAGCAGATAGGCCGGTGTTTGCCGCAAATCCCTGGCCCGTTCGGCGGAAACCAATATCAATGCCGCGGCGCCGTCATTTTCCTGACAGCAATCGAACAGCCGGTTGATGGGCTCAACGATCCAGCGGCTGGTATCATAGGTCTCCGCATCCAGGGGCCGGCCATACATCACCGCCCGTGGATTGGACTGGGCGTGCTGATAAGAGGCCATGGCGATGGCCCGCAGCACGCTGTGATCAACGCCGTGGTCATGCATGAAACGGGTCGCCCGCATGCCGTACTTCTGGGCTGGCGACATCACGCCATAGGGCGCCATATAGGCGGCATCGCCGGAAACCTGTGGATCCGGCATGGCCTCGCCAAAACGCCGAAATTGCCCCTGCGCCAGGGCCCGGAAAACCACGACGCAGTCGGCATACCCTGCCGCCACTGCCGCCGCACCATTGGCCACGGCGGCCGCGACACCGCCGCCGCCGCCGCCCCATTGCATGTTGGAAAAGCGCAGGTCAGGAATGCCCAGCGCCGCCGCGATGCGCGAGGGATCGCTGCGGTCATTCGAATACGAGGCAAAACCATCTACTTCCCGGGGCTTGATGCCGGCATCCTCGCAGGCCCGCAGAATGGCCTGCAAGGCCAGGGCAAACTCCGCATCGGGCGATTTGCCGTGCTTGTAATAAGTCGTCTCGCCAATGCCCGCGACCGCAACCTTGCCCCTGATGCTGCGCCGGCTCATGGCCTTGCCCCAAAGGCCATTGCCACCTGTCCCGTAGATCTTGCCCGCACTGGATATTCCCTTCAAAGCCCAACAATAACAATTCCGCGGTTAATTCTAACACTTAATCCAAATCAGCGGCGATCCCGAATCAGGCCTCAAGTCATCCGCCGGACCGCCGGCAATTGCACGCACCGGAAGGGATGGTGTACCGTGCTTGGCTGCACGCATATTGGTCATATTTGGAGTACGAAGCATGGTGGAGACGGCAGTATTCGAAGCGGGCGGATATCGGTATGTGCGCGGACCCTTTCAATATTCAGGCGGCGTGGCGGCGCTGCCGGGCTTTGCCATCGAACGGGTCCGCTTTGCCCGGCCCCGGCCCATCGCAGACGGCTTTCAGGCGATCGAGGCGCATTTGAACGCCCTAGGGCTGCCCACCACGACCTTTTGCGCCTGTGAATTGCGTTCGCCCGCGCCCTTTACCGATGCCGGCTTCATTGCCTTCAACCGGGCTTATGTCGGCACCCTGGAACGCTGGGGCATTTTCAAGAACGATGAAAATCCCGTCGCCCGTTCCAACGTCTGTCCGGAAAACAGCCCGCCCGCGGAACCTGTTTTCGAAGCGTTCAGCTATACCGTGCCCGTGCAGGGGCCGGCCAGTACGGTGAAAAGTTTCGTCATCGCCGGTTCCGGCGAGGCCCAGGAAGGCCCCGGCGACTACGCGGAACGGATCGTCCGCCTGGGTGAAACCACGCCGGAAGCCATGACCGAAAAGGCCCGTTACGTCCTGGGCGCCATGGAGACCCGCATGGCCGCGCTTGGCGTAGGCTGGGCCGATGCCGGGGTCTCACAGGTCTATACCGTGTATGACCTGTACCCGTTTTTCGCCTCGGAGATCATCGCCCGCGGCGCTGCCGCCGCCGGCCTGACCTGGTATTACGCCCGCCCCCCGGTCACCGGTCTGGACTACGAAATGGACGTCCGCAACGTCCCCGTCGAGCGGATCATTTAGCGTATGACGCCTTAGACCGCTCCGTTAAATCCATCACACGGAAAGCCAATATCCCAGGGCAAGGATAGTATTCTGAAGATTCCAAGCACATTTGGATCGAATGTGTTCTTGCCGGCCGGATGTTTGATCACCGTCAAAGCCTTGGGCCTTGGCATCTGCTTTTATCCAGCGATCCGGGCGTTTCGCCCCCAGCCGCACCATCCGCCGCCCTGTTATACCTGTCGGACCGGCATGCGCCGGTCCGTTCGTTTACACGTGCAAGTCAGGACGATAAATCCAAATGATACAGCAGAGCGACAAGAAGGAGATTTTGGTATGGGACCGGGCGACCAGGGTCTTTCATTGGACACTCGTTACCATGGTTGTCGTTTGCTGGCTTACAGCCGAGGCCGGGAGAGCATTGTTCTGGACCCATCTGGCATCCGGCTACGGCGTTCTGCTATTGGTTCTTTTTCGGCTGGTTTGGGGCGTCCTGGGTAGCCGGCACGCCCGATTTGGTGATTTTGTTCGCGGCTGACGCGCAATCCGCGCCCATGCCCGTAGCCTGCTGACACTGACGCCGCCGCGCCATGTCGGGCATAATCCCATCGGCGGCTGGATGATCCTGACTTTACTCACCAGTCTGATCCTGCTGGTAGGGACCGGGCTGTTCGCCGCTGATGATGGGGATGCCGGCCCTTACGCCATACTTGTGGCCCCAAATACTGCTGATGCCCTGTCGGAAATCCACGAAATCCTCTATTCAATCCTCTTGTTCCTGGCTGCGCTGCACATTTTCGGCGTTCTGACCGATAGCCTGCTGGGCCGCGAGAATCTGGTCCGCGCCATGTGGACAGGCGTCAAACGGGTTGCAAATGACGATCCTGCCGCGGATGCCCCGGAACCGTCAATTTGGCGACTCCTTGTTGCGCTTATATTGGCAGCCATTGGTCTTGCCGCGGTGATCTGGGGTGCGCCCGTCTGAAATGTCGCGAGGCCATTACACATGAACGTGGCGCATAGCGCTGCGCGATGTTGTGCATCAGGCAAGTGCCGCAATGCAGCCCGAGGACCGGACCGACCCATGCAACAGGTCAATATCAAGGACCATTGGTATCGGGCACCTGCCCCAGCGGGTCGTCGAAGCGCTGCAGCATGACCTCTGCAAAACTGATGTCATTACCGGCAAACCAACTGCCGGGACGGACGCGGTAGGCTGCATGCAGCCAGGGCGCCACCGGTTCGATTCCGAGTTCCGCCAATGCGTTCGCGCCGTCCAGCAGGGTACGGCGAAAACGCACCACGGCGGCATCCGTCGCGGTCAGGTTTTCCTTTGAACGATCGACGATTCGGCCCTGGCTTTCCTGGATCATCAGGTCCTGTTCCGCCAGGCCCTTGACCCCCGTGAAGGTCGCGTTGCGTTGGATTTCCCGATCGATCAGATAGTCGTTGCCGCGGTTGCGCATGGGCACATAGTCGGCGCCCGTGTTGGCGATGATGCCATGGCCCTGAAGCAACTTCGCCCGCTCTTCGCCCTCGATGGGGCGTTCGGGGTTCCAGCCATAGCAATACATCCAGCAGGTCTGATCGGTGACCGGCACCAGGGTAAAGCCAAAATAGGTTTCGCCCGGAAAGGTCGAAGGACCGGTACCATGGGCCGGCAGGGTATATTGGGTAATGCGCCAATAGTTTTGACCGTCATCCGCCGCCCGCACACCGCCGACCACAAAGCCCACGTCATGGGGCAGCACGGTAAATTTTGGCATGGGGTCATTGCGGATCCAACGCAGGCGCCGCTCATCGGCGGGGGCGTCCGGGTTTTCGTTCGAAGCGACGCCGGGGGCCGGCATATGCAGGAAGGAAAAATGCGAGGTGTCCAGATCACCCTCCATGATCTGGGCCCAGTTGCAATCCACAAATTGCTTGGTGACATAGCGGTTTGCCGCCGGCAGCGTGCCGAACTCCAATTGCGGCAGTTCAGGCAAACGGCCGTCCGGCAAGGCCCCAGCGGGCGGGCCCATATAGGCCCAGACGATTTCGCCCCATTCCTGGGTGGGGTAGGCCTTGGCCGCGATCGTCTGGTGATGGCGGGCCCCAGGCGGGATATTGGGTAAATCCATCGCCTTGCCCGCGACATCGAACTTCCAGCCATGATAGACACAGCGCAGGCCGCATTCCTCGTTACGGCCAAAAAACAGATTGGCGCCGCGATGGGGACAGTGGGCATCCAACAGACCCAGCCGGCCTTCGGTATCGCGAAAGGCCACCAGTTCCTCGCCCAGCACAGTGATGCGAACCGGCGGGCCGTCAGGTTCGGGCAATTCTTCAACCAACGCAACCGGCTGCCAGAAACGGCGAAAATACTGCCCCATGGGTGTGTCGTCGCCCGTCCGTGTCAGTCGTTCGTTGTCTTCCATGGAAAGCATCGCCGGGCCGCTCCTTTACAATGTCGCTCGACATTGTCTGACGATAGCCGCAAAACTGTCAACGGAACCTGCAAACACCAGCGAGCGTGATCACCATGAACCTACCAAGCATCGACGGGCCGCGCCAGCAGCCAGCCAGCGGCGGTCAACCGGAGCAATTAGTCATCCTGCTGCATGGCTACGGCGCGGACGGTAACGACCTGATCGGCCTGGCGCCGTATTTTGCCCGGGTCTTGCCCGGCGCATATTTTGTCGCCCCGCATGCGCCGGAGCGATGCGGGATGTCGCCCATGGGCTATCAATGGTTTCCCATCAGCCAGTTTGACCCGTCCAGTCGCCTGACCGGTACCCAGGGCGCCGCACCCATTTTGGATCAGTTCATCGATCAGGAACTAGCCCGCCATGGCCTTGGCGAGAAGAATCTTGTCCTGATCGGCTTTAGCCAGGGCACCATGATGGCCCTGCATGTGGCCCTGCGCCGGCCGGCAGCCGTCGCCGGAATCCTGGGCTTTTCCGGCCTGCTGGCCGGGCCCGAACTATTGGCGGACGAGGCCGTTTCGAAACCACCCATCATGTTGATCCATGGTGATGCCGACGAAATGCTGCCGGTGCAAAATCTGCATGAGGCCGTACAGGCACTGGGCGCCGCCGACTTCAACGTGGAATGGCATATCAGCCAAGGCGCGGGCCACACCATCGCCCAGGATGGCTTGGATTTAGGTATGACTTTCTTACAACGGATTTTTTAGGCGGCTTTGCCGCCGGGGAGCAGGTGCCATGAACGTTCGCAAGACCATGATCATCAAGGAGACCATCGAGGCCGACGGCTTTGGCACAGCCTGCGCCCCCATAACCAGGGTCGTCGCCATGGCGGTCATCCAAAATCCGTTCGCCGGCCGTTTCGTCGAGGATTTATCGCCTCTTTTCGACCTTGGTGGCCAGCTTGGCGAGCGCCTCATGGCCGATGCAGTGGATCTGCTGACCGGCCCGCCCGTCAGCTACGGCAAGGCCGCCATTGTCGGCGTCGCCGGTGATTTGGAGCATGGCGGCGCCATGATCCATCCCAAACTGGGCAAGCCCATGCGCGCGGCGGTGGGCGGCGGCAAGGCGCTCATTCCATCGAATGCCAAGGTGGCTGCGCTGGGCGCCACCATCGACCTACCACTCGGCCAAAAAGACGAAGCCTGGTCGTTCGATCATTTCGACACCATGACAGTGATGGTCGCCGATGCACCACGGGCGGACGAAATCGTGCTGTGCATGGCCGTTTCCGACGGACCCCGGCCAATCCCCAGGGTCGGCAATGCGCCCATCGTCGATTAGGGCCGCTCGCACTTCAAGGATGCTGCGCTGCGATATTATTGCGTCGATGGCGGCAGCTTGATCACCGGCGAAGTTGCCATCACCTGCTATCAATATGTCCTTGCGTTGGAAGATCTAAGCTACCATTCTCACAACGTGCCCCAGCGCCGGATTGTTCTGCTTTCGCGCATCTCGCCTGACTATTTCCGACCGCCGGTCTTGCCATCCGCATAGCCCTGCATGGCTTCATCCATACGCCCCGAGGCGGCGATCAGGGCGTTGCCCAGTTTACCCATTTCCAACGCATCAATCAGGGGCATGTTGCGGGCGGCACGGTGGCTTTCCTTGGTCATGCGCACGGCATCGGGATCAAGGGCGACCAGGCCGCCGATGAATTGATGCGCGATCTGGTTCAGGGCCTCCGCACCTTCTATCAGGCGGTTGATCAGGCCTACTTCATAGAGCCGCTGGGCCGGCACCAGATCACCGAACAGCAGGAATTCCAGGGCCAGGCGCGGGCCGATCAACTGGCTCAACACCGGGGTGTTGATGGCGGCGGGGAAGCCCCGGCGCATCTCCAACGCGCCGAACTGCGCGCCCGCTTCGGCCAGCACAAAATCGCAGATCATCGCCAGGGTAAAGCCTCCCGCCACCGCATAACCTTCGACCACCGCCACGGTGGGCTTGCTCATGCGATGGAGCAGGCGATTGACCTTGGTCCAGCTCTCGTCTGCCGCAAGCGCGCTGGCCAGGTCGCGGTCCGGCGGTTGGGTAAGGTCCCTCCCGGCGCAAAAATTCCCGCCCGCGCCGCGAATGACCAGACAACGGGTGGCCCTGTCGGCCTCCGCCTCCTCGATGGCCTGGATCAAGCCTTCTATCACGCCTGGGTCAAGGGCATTGCGCTGCGCGGGACGATTCAGGATAAGGGTCGTCGCGCCGTCCTGCTTGCCGATCTGAACCATTGAGGCACCTCCAAGGATCGTTATACCAGGGACTATCGAAATTCATCGTGCCCCGACAAGGTTTTCCTGTCCAGGCGAGATGAAGCATGGAATGATTAATCTTCATCAACAGCGATTCTTTTAATGACAGAAAAACGACTTTACTTGATCCGCCACGGCCATACGGTCTGGAATGGTCCGCCCCTGCGTTTCCAGGGCCAGATGGACAGCTCGCTTTCCGATGCAGGGCGTAGCGATGCAGTGGCCTTTGGCAAGCGTATGGCCTATCAGCCGGACCGCATCGTCTCTTCCCCCGCCCTGCGCTGCCGGCAAACCGTGGCCTGTCTGTTCAACCGCCCACCCGATGTGATTGAGCCCCGTTGTATCGAGATCGGCCTGGGCTGGTTTGAAGGCCTGTTGGCGACGGAAGCCGCGGAACGGGATCCGGATGCGGTGCGTACCTGGCAGGAAGCGCCCTGGCAGGGTGCGCCCTGGGGTGGGGAAAGTCTGGCAGACCTGCAGCAACGGGTGGTCGCCGGGGTATCCGATATCGTCGCCGGCATATTACCAAACGAACGGGTCTTTCTGGCTGTTCATGGCGGCGTCCTGCGCACCCTGATCTGTTACGTCAACGATCTGCCGCTGTCCCATTACAGCGACATTCCCATGGCCAATCTGACCCTGTTGGAACTGGCCGCCGAGCACGTCATCCGGGGCGGCCGCAATATCCGCAACGTCCGCCCGGACGAGATGATTTAGGATAGATAGGAGACGACCCATGGCAAAAGGCTACATGATCGGCCAGATCGACGTGCACGACCCTGAAACCTATGCAAAATACACCGCCCAGACACCCGGCACCGTCGCCAATTTCGGCGGCAAGTTCATTGTTCGGGCCGGACAATGGCAAAGCCTGGAAGGCGCGGCGCCAGGGCCACGGGTGGTGCTGATCGAATTCCCCAGCTACGAAAAAGCCAAGCAATGGTATAATTCAGAGGAATATCAGGCCATCGTTGGGCTGCGTCAGGCGGCCTCTACCGGCAGTGCGTTCATCGTTGAAGGCGCCGACTGAAAAGGAGCCAAATTGTGAAAGCTGTTCGGGTACATGAATTCGGCGATGCGGACACGATGCGTTATGAAGATGTGGCCGAGCCAACCGCTGGTCCCGGCCAGATCGTCATCAAGGTTGAAGCCATTGGCGTCAATCCGGTCGACACCTACATCCGCGCCGGCGTCCATCTGATCCGGCCAGAGCTGCCTTTCACCCCCGGCAGCGATGCCGCCGGGGTGGTTTTGGCGGTGGGTAACGGCGTCAGCAGCTTCAAAGCCGGCGACCGGGTCTATGCCGCGGGTTCTCTCGGCGATGCCTGGGGCGATTGTTACGCTGAACAATTGGTGCGCCGGGCCGAGCAATTCCGTCTCCTGCCCGATAATGTCAGTTTTGCCCAGGGCGCGGCCCTGGGCATCCCCTATGGCACCGCCTATCGCGCCCTGATCCAGCGCGGCGCGGCGAAAGCCGGCGAAACGCTGCTGGTGCATGGGGCCAGTGGCGCTGTGGGCACCGCTGCGTTGCAAATTGCGGCCGGCAACGGTATTGCTGCGATCGGCACCGCCGGTAGCGAACGGGGCCTTGCGCTGATCCGCGAACATGGTGCGGCGCATGTGCTGGACCATACAAAAGCAGGTTATCTGGACACCGTGGCGGCGCTAACGGGCGGCAAGGGACCGGACATCATATTGGAGATGCTGGCCAATGTTAACCTGGCCCGGGATATGGAGATCGCCGCCAAATACGGCCGCATCGTGGTGATCGGCAACCGCGGCCCGGTGGAGATCAATCCGCGGGAAGCCATGATGAAGGATCTGGACATCATTGGCATTGCCCTGCCCAATACCCCGCCGGACGACATGGCCACAATTCATGCCGCCCTCGGCAAGGGCCTGGCCAACGGCAGCCTGAAACCGGTGATTGGGAAAGAGTTGCCCCTGGCCGAGGCCATCGAGTCCCACCACGCGGTCATGCGGCCCGGCGCCTATGGCAAGATCGTCCTGATACCCTGATATGGCGAACCCTTCGGGCGATCCGGTGGCGACGATTACCGAGGCCGATGCCACCGGCGAGGTCGCGGCCCTTTACGCTGATATCCGCGCCACCCTCGGGGTGCCGGTGGTCAACCTGATCTGGCGGCATCTGGCGGTTCTGCCTGGCGCCCTGCCCTGGGCTTGGCAGTCGTTGAAGCCGCTTTATGCCAGCGGCACGGTCACGGCGCAGGCGGCCGCCTTGCGATCCGGCCTGGCGGTGCCGGTGCTGGCGGGTTTGAGCCGACCGGCCCTGAGTGCCGCCGGCCTGGGACAAGATGACTTGGCCCGGATCAGCATGATCCTGCGCAGCTATGAACGCAGCAATGCCATGAACATCATTGCCCTTGGCGCATTGTTGGCGGGACTGGAGGGGCGGCCGCCCCTGCACGGTGAACCGATGCCGCCAATACACGAAGAAGCGGCCGTCGAGGGCGAAATGCCGGCCCTGTTGACCCTGGACGTCCTGGCGCCCCCCGTACGGGCTCTGGTGGAAGATCTCAACCGGATTGGCGGGCGCGAAGAAATCCTGGCCAGCATGTACCGTCACCTGGCCAATTGGCCCGCCTACCTCGCCTTGGTGCATGCCCTGATTGCGCCGTTTGGCGCGGAAGGCCGGTTGGAACCGCTGATCCTGGACGTCATCGCCGAAGGCCGCCGCCGCGCCGCCCGGATTACCGGCGGCCTGGCCACGCCCGGCAAGACTCCCGATGAACAAATTCAAGCCGACATGCGGGCTGCCCTGGCGCTATTCATCGACGGCCCCATCGGCAAAATGATTGCTATTGTTCCCCTGATCCGACAAGCGATGCCGGATTAGCCGTTAGCCTCGCTTGATGCCAAACAGAACAGCCCTATGAGCAGCATAGCTATGGAAGGTATGGCGCCATGAAATTTGGTCTTGGACAAGCCGCGCCGAGGGTGGAGGATCCGCGCTTCCTCAAAGGCGGTGGCCGCTACACCGATGACATCAATCTGGCCGGTCAGGCCTGGTCCTGCATGCTGCGCTCGCCGCATGCCCATGCCCGGATCCGTTCCATGGACGTCGAGGCGGCGCGCGCGGCGCCGGGAGTCCTTGCCGTCTTCACCGGCACCGACGTCGCCGCCGCTGGGCTGGGCGGCATGCCTTGCCTTGCCGCCAAGGCGGTACCGCTGAAACGGCCGGACGGCGCGCCCTTGTTCCTGCCACCACGTCCAGCCCTGGTCCGGGACAAGGTTGCTTTCGTCGGCGACTATGTCGCCTTTGTCGTGGCTGAGAGCCGCAGTCAGGCATACGATGCGGCCGAGCTTATTGAGGTCGACTATGCGCCGCTGCCCCTCAACGTCCGGACGGCCGACGCCATCCGCGACGGGGCACCGGCGGTCTGGGAGGAATGCCCCGACAATATCTGTTTTCGCCTGGAGCTGGGCGATAAGAAGGCCGTCGAATGCGCGTTCGAAGCTGCCGATCATATCACGCGGCTGGAGCTGCCAATGGCGCGGGTCGCCATCAATCCCATGGAGCCGCGTGCCGCCCTGGGCGCGTATGACCCCTACGAAGAACGCTATACGCTTTACTCCGGCAATCAGTTCCCGCACGATATGAGAAACTGGCTGTCGGAGTCGGTGTTGGGGGTTGCTGAAAGTCGGCTTCGTATCGTCAGTCCTGACATGGGCGGCTCCTTCGGGCTGCGCGCCAATGTCTTTCCCGAGCTTCCACTGGTGCTGTGGGCGGCGAAGAAACTCAACCGGCCAGTCAAGTGGACCAACGAGCGTTCGGACGGCATCCTTGACGAACAGGCCCGCGATATGATCATGGCGGTCGAACTTGCGCTTGATGAGACGGGCCGCTTTCTGGCGCTGAGGGTGCGTTGCCTCGCCAACATGGGCGCCTATTTGTCGAATTTCGGACCGCTGCCGGCTTTTGGTAACCTGGGCGGCGTGGCCGGTGTCTATCTGACACCGGCGATCCATGCGGAGGTTCTGGGGGTCTTCACCAACACCTCTCCGACAGGGCCCTATCGCGGCGCCGGCCGGCCGGAGGCGACCTCGACCATCGAACAGGTGATCGACCTGGCGGCACGAGAGCTCGGCATCGACCGCATAGAATTGCGCCGGCGCAACATTATCCCGCCAACCGCGATGCCGTTCCAGACCGGGCTCACCTACAACTACGACTGCGGCGAGTTCGAACGCAACATGGACCGGGCCCTCGTCATGGCCGATGCGCCCGGCTTCGAGGCGCGCCGCGCCAAGGCCCGCGCCGACGGCCGGTTGCGCGGCCTCGGCCTTGCCAACGCAATCGAGCAGGCGGCTGGCATGTTTGACGAGGGTGGTGAAATTCGCTTCGACCGGCAGGGCCATGCCACCATCCTCATGGGCACCCATTCCCACGGCCAGGGTCATGAGACGGTATTCCGGCAATTACTGTCGGACAAACTGGGTCTCGATTTTGCCGCGATGCGCTATGTCCAGGGCGATACGGACCTGGTCGGTTATGGCCATGGCACCGGCGGTTCGCGGGTCTCGGGCCTTGGCAGCGGGGCTCTGCTGGGCGCCGCCGAGAAAATCATCGACAAGGGCAGGCTGATCGCCGCCCACAGCTTGGAAGCGCCAGAGGTCGATATAGACTTCGTCGCAGGCCGCTTCGCGGTTGCCGGCACCGACCGTTCGCTGAGTTTGACCGAGATCGCCGCCATCGCCTTCGAACCGGCGCTGTTGCCGCCGGGGATGGAAAGTGGCCTACAGGGTTTCGCCACCTTCAAGGCGCCGGCGCCGACCTTCCCCAACGCCTGCCATGTCGCGGAGGTGGAGATAGACCCCGAGACCGGGGTGTTCCGGATCTTGCGGTACGTCGCCGTCGACGACGTCGGTACCGTGATGAACCCGGCGCTATTGAAAGGGCAGTTGCATGGCGGCATCGCCCAGGGCGCCGGTCTGATCCTGGGCGAACAGGTCCTTTGGGACGACGCGGGTCAGGTCATCACCGGCTCCTTCATGGACTACACCATGCCCCGGGCCGACGATGTTCCGTCATTCGAGATCGAGACAAACCCCGTGCCAAGCCCGCGGAACCCGCTTGGCATCAAGGGCGCCGGCGAGGCGGGCACCGTCGGCGCCGTTGCCTGCCTGACCAGCGCCATTTTGGATGCTCTGGCGCCGCTTGGCATCCGCGCACTGGAGATGCCGGCGACGCCGGAACGAATCTGGCGCGCCATCAGGAACGCCTGAAGGCCGACTATTCGGGCGCGTCCCAGAGCATGTTTCTTCGAAACATGCTCTGACTCTTAAGAATAGAGCAATTGAACCAATTACTTAAGTCGCGATAGCAACACCGATTAATTGAAAATTGCTCTAGCTGTGCTAATCTCGGCGACCGCTTGCTTCCCGAACGGCGGCAGCTCTCATAATTTCTTTTCAACAGAGGTGGCGACGATGGCTTACGAAGGCATGATTGCAGAAACCCTATCGATCAACGGCAACGACAATGAGCTCATCTCGGCCTATATCGCGAGACCCCTGGGGCCGGGCCCGTTCCCCGGTGTGGTGCTTATTCATCATTTGCCGGGCTGGAGCGAATGGTACCGTGAGGCGACCCGCAGGTTTGCCCATCACGGCTATGCCGCCGTCAGCCACAACCTCTATCACCGCTCGGGCGAGGGTAACGCCGACGATGTCGCCGCCAAGGTACGGGCAGAGGGCGGCGTTGCCGACGCCCAGGTCCTAGGCGACACCGAGGGTGCGGTTGCCTGGCTCCGCGCGCAGCCCTATCACAACGGCAAGGTGGGCGTGTTTGGCAGCTGTTCGGGCGGCCGGCAAGCCTTCCTCTATGCCTGCAATACCAGCAGCATCGACGCCGTCGTCGAATTGTGGGGCGGACGGGTGGTGCAGGCCGAGGACGATCGTCCGGAAAAGCAGCCAGTGCCGCCAATCGAGTTTACCAAGGATCTTTCCTGTCCGTTGCTCGGGCTCTTCGGGAATGAAGACCGTGCGCCAAGCCCGGAGCAGGTGGACCAACATGAGGCCGAGCTCAAAAAACACAACAAGACTTACGAGTTTCACCGCTACGACGGCGCCGGGCATGGTTTCTTCTACTACCACCGGCCAATGTATTGCGTCGAGCCGGCGCTGGACGGCTGGGAAAAGGTTTTTGCGTTCTTCCACAAGCATCTGGCGGGATAGTCCACATGTGCACCTCAATCGTTCAGATCGTGGAGGCCGAGGGCGCCGGCAAGGGCAGTGATGGCTGGTTTGCCGTCTCGCACGCCGTGGTGTCTTACGATCATCCACATCACGCACTTCTGGAAGAGGCCATTGCCATCGACTTCGTGAACCAGGCGCAGGGCCCTGGCGCGCGGGCCGCGGTTGAACTGACGCTCGACTCGGCCAAGGCGTTGAGCGGCGCGCTTGCCAGGGCGATCGCCGCGGCCGAAATTGAGGAAGGCGCGCGCGCAAGGAAGGCGTGAGGCCGGTTCACGTTTATTCAACGGATGGACGTCCCTGGCGGGTCATCGGGATCATCCGCCAGCCCGGCTGCGCACGCTCGCTATCTGTGTAACAGCCCAACTCGCGGCCTCGGCGAACGAAATTGAGCCGCCTGCCATGCGGGGGACTCTGGCGCAATGTCGATGCGTTCGTAACAGCGGATGGATTTGGCGGTTGTTTGTACGTCTTGACCTTCCCGCCTGGGGAAGGATTATGTTTTCCACCAAGGGAGTATTGGGTTTGTGGCTTGTTCTTTTCAGGCTTTCATTTTGATTCCAATTGGGCTCGGCCTGTTGGGGTTCATCGAACCTTGCACCATTGGCGGCCATCTCATCTTTTTGGGCACACAGGAACGCCGCTCCCGCATCAAAAAAATCAACGCCGTGTTGGTTTTTATCGTTGTGCGCACGGTGGTCACGGGGTCGTTTGGAGCATTCACCGCATTTCTCGGCCATCGAATGATTGGCATACAAACAGGTTTATGGCTGATTTTCGGATTGATTTATCTTGTCATCGGGCTGGCTTATTTGATTGGCCGGGCGGGAGTAATCAAAAAGCAAATTGACCTTGCGCCTTCCACATGGAAGCGCGCACAAAATCCCTTCGTCCTTGGTCTGGCCTTCGGACTCAATATCCCTGCCTGCGCCGCACCGATCTTGTTCGGTCTTTTGGGATTGGCGGCAACGACAGGAACATTCCTGAGCGGCTTTATGATGATGGCCATATTCGGCCTGTCCCTGTCGCTGCCGCTCATTGTGTTCGCGGCCATCCCTAAACTGACGGGTTGGCTGGATACATTCAGCCATAAAATGAAGCGGATGCGCTGGATACTAGGCTTTGTGTTTGTCTTGCTCGGCATCTGGTCGGTTTGGTTTGGTCTTTATGTTGATCCCGCCAACTGGTCTGGCCAATGAGCAACAAGCGGCGTTTCACCAGTGTGGCAGCAGCCGGAATCACCTTTCAGGCGGGGTCCGCAGCGGTCGATTCAGCGACCATTATGTCCGCATTGGTTTTCCAACTGACAGGAAGTTCCGTGGTCGTTGGAGCCGTCACGGCGATACTTCGGTTTGGCTGGTTGTTCCCCCAGCTCATTGTCGGTTTCCTCGCGCAGCGCGGTGGTTCGAGCATGCGTTACTATGTCATCGGCGCGTTTGGCCGCGCGGCCTGCATCGGCTTCCTGGCGCTCGTTCTGCTTATCGGTGCGCAGTGGTCTGTTGTGCAGTTGTCGATTTTCGTGATGATATTGTGGACAGCCTACGCCTTTGTCAGCGGCATTGTGGCCGTCCCCTACAATGACATCGTCGCACGATCAGTGTCTTCCGACCTTCGCAGCCGGTTGTTAGCAACACGCTTTTTTGGCGGTGGTTTGCTGGCGTTAGGAATAGCGGCCATTGCCGATCAACTGGTTGGGACCATGATTTTTCCGAAGGCCTATGCCGCGATATTTGCGATGGCCACCGTCCTTATGTTCATTTCGTCAGCTGTTTTTGTCTCCATGGGCGCGCCCGAGGCAAAATCAACACAAACAACCAAGCCGACCTTCTTTCAATATCTAAAAGACGGAATTGAGGTCTTTCACACCGACCGCTATTTTCGGCTGTTCGTCTATTCACAATGGTGCGGCGGGATCGTTCTTATGGCGATGCCGTTCTACGTGGTTCAAGCGAATGCTAGCGGGTTTGATCTCCGGCGTGTTGCTCTGCTACTCGGCGCGCAGACCGCCGGCGCCCTGGTATCAAATGCCTTGTGGGGATGGTGGGGAGACCGGCTTGGCAAGGCCAGTTTGCTGCAAGCGGTCGCGTTTGGTCGGATGTTCCCACCAGTCGCGATCATACTGATCGCCTTCACTCAGGTCGCAGACCGGGCCCAAATGCTGTTTGTTTTTGGCGCTATATTCTTCATCCTCGGCGCGCTCGCAAATGGTCTGACCATCGCGGTAATAGGTTTTTTGATGGAAATTTCCCCGGACGGACTGCGCCCCGCTTATAGTGGTTACTTCAACGCCATTACAGCACCGGCATTCTTGTTGCCCTTGCTCGCAGGCGTTTTCGCAACGTTTTTCGGACTCTTACCAATCTTCATTATTTCGGCGATTGCCGCCGCATCGCAGTTTTTTATTGTGGTCCAAATCAACCGGCACAGCACGATAGTTTAGACACGTCCATATCAAAGGTTTGCGCCGCCAGTTTCAGGCCTTCAACGGTCGTGAGATAGGGGAAGATCGTTTCCCCAAGATCGGTGTAGGTCATGCCTTGCTTGATAGCGATTGCAGCGGTCTGAATACTGTCGGCTCCCTCGGGGGCCAGAATATGGGCTCCGATCAATTTATTGCTGGCACTGTCAGCAACCAGCTTGATCAACCCGCGCGTATCACGAGCCGCGAGCGCCCGAGGAACGTTATCGAGGGACAGCACGGAAGTTTTCGCATCAACTCCCTGCGCCCTGGCATCCGCTTCCGTGAGGCCAACACTCGCCACCTGCGGATCGGTGAAAACAACCGCCGGCATCGCCAGACTATCGTAGCTTCGACCATCACCATTCATGGCATTAGACGCGGCGATCTTCGCGCCGTACGCCGCCATATAGACGAACTGGTCACGCCCCGTGACATCGCCGGCAGCGTAGACGCCGGCCTTGGTCGTGCGCATCCGGTCATCAACCTTGATTCCACCGTTTGACAAAAGAGCGACACCGGCATCTTCCAGACCCAGGCCAGTGGTATTGGCTTGGCGTCCGGCGCTCAAAAGTACCTGCCGCGCTTCGAGAGTTTTAGCCGTGCCGTCAATGGTGACGGACAGGACAATGCCGTCATCGTCCGCGCGGATGCTGTCATAGCCGCCGACGTGCTGCACGGTGATGCCTTCTTCGCCGAAGTAGCCAGCAAGGGCCCGGCTGATTTCGGGTTCGCCTTCCGGCAGAAGCCGGCTGCGGAATACGATCGTAACTTTGACGCCGAGACGGGAAAACATCTGCGCCAGCTCACAGCCGATATATCCGCCGCCGATTACAATCATGGAATTGGGCAGGCTCTCCATCTCAAAAGCCGATGTGCTGGTCAAATAGGGCGTACCCTCGATACCCGGAATAGCCGGCACAAACTCATGCGATCCCGTCGCGATGATTACCTTGCCGGCATTGATATGATTACCATCAACGACGATCCCGCCAGTTGCAAGACGGGCCTTTCCTTCCATGTAGGCGACACCGTTATAGGCTGGCAGCAAGTCGATATATTTGGCCTGGCGGAGCGAGGACACCAGCGCATCCTTTTGCGCCCGTAGCGCGTTCCAGTCTTTAACCTGGCCGCTCGCCTCGATGCCGGAGAACCTGGCAGCGCTATTGGCATGGTGAACGGCTTCGGCGGCGCGTATCAGGGCTTTCGACGGTACGCAGCCGACATTGACGCATGTACCACCAATCGTGCCATATCCGATCAACGCCACCTGCGCGCCTTGTTCTGCAGCGGTGATGGCGGCTGAAAATCCCGCCGACCCTGCGCCAATCACCGCAAGATCATATTGTCCGTTTTGTGCCGTATCGGTCGGTGCACGGCAGTCGTCTGTCTGGGTGCTCATATTGTTTTCTCCTGAGTGCCGCCGGTACGCCTCCATACGCGATAGAAGCCGTATGCCATTATAAGGACACAGATCGCCAGCGCGGGAAGCAGTACATAATCAAGCCAGCCAAGCCACGCCGACAGGCCGACCCCGCCCAGCACAACGACAAGGAAGGGCGTGAAACAGCAAATGACCGCGATAACCGTTCCGATGATCCCTGTTTTCAGTATCGTCTTGTCTTTCACCTGATATCTCCTAATTCACTGCCGGCAAGGCGGCCTTATTGTTCAATCAAAATGGGCTGCCGCCCCTGTCATAGATGGCTTTCGGATGCGGCGGAGATCGCATCTGTCTTCCGCGAATGTCTGTATCGGGAAATACCCAGGACAAGCGCGGCGGCGGCAACGCCGAGGGCAATCATTTGCAAAGCGCTAAGATCGCCCACCCAGCCAAACCAGCCGGCGAAAAAGCCGGCGATGACCGCCGGGCCAAGGATGCAAACCGAACATATCGGCGCGACAACAAGGGCGGCGACAAGCATGGCAATGGGTTTATCAGACATCAGGTGGTCACCGTGTTGCCGGTATCGTCGGGAAGCCCATTTCCGTCACGGCCCTTGCGAGCTTGGCGGCGGAGCAAATCTGGTCGTCGTAGGTGACGGTCGCCATCTTCTTGCGGAAAGAAACATCCACATCCTTCACGCCGTCGACCTGCGCGAGCGTTTGCTTGACGATGTACGGGCAAGAGGCGCAGGTCATCCCTTTTACGTTCAAGGTAACGGTCTGCTCGACGGCGAATACCGAAGCGCTGGCCAGGAGGCTTGCGGCGAAAACAACCGCTGTCAAAACAGTCTTCATGTGGTTCTCTTTCTTTTAATTCATTAAATGCCGAGCAAAATTGGAGCGGCATGCGGAAAGGCGATTGCAGCCGCGACGAGCGCGGTTGCCAGCCAAAGGGACAGCTTCACGATCCGGCTCGGCAGGGGGCGTGCGCAAGCAGCACCTTCAGCGCAATCCGCTTTGGGCTTCCGGTAGACGAGCCAGTAGCCGTAACCGAGAAAGCCAAGGGTGATCACCACAAAAATCGGTTGATAGGGCGCTAGGGCCGTGAGGTTGCCAATCCACGCGCCGCCGATCCCAAGACTGAACAAGACAAGTGGCAGAATGCAGCACGATGATGCGGCGATCGCGCCCAGGATGCCTCCGGCGGCAATCCAGGACTTACGACCCTTGTCATCCGGTGCAACATTTAGTCCCGCACGCTCGTCAATCTGAACCACGAATTTTGCTCCACTTTCCCTTCACTGCATGTTAGTATGGGATCTGTAGTTACTACAGGTGCAAGGGTTAAATTTGATCATGTCGTTTGCGACAACCGACGCTCCGATCAAGCGTGGCAAACTTGCCAAGCGCGCGGGTTGCCATCTCGAAACGGTGCGCTATTACGAACAGATCGGTCTCTTGCTGCCGCCCGAACGTTCGCAAGGCGGACACAGACTCTACAAGATTGATGATCAGCGCCGGCTACGGTTCATCATGCGAGGCCGTGAACTTGGCTTTAGCATTGATGAGCTACGAAGCTTACTGTCCCTTGTCGATTCAAAGGCCTACACCTGCGGCGAAGTTCACGATCTTTCTGTTGATCATCTGACGAGCGTCCAGCAGAAAATTGCCGATCTCAAGCGTCTTGAAAAGACGCTCTCTCGGATTTCCGACGAATGCAGCGGCGGCGCTGTTCCAGAATGCCCCGTAATCGATGCCTTGTGGGCAGACTGATCAGGCAGGCTGCTTCGCCTGTCTAAATCTGACTTTTATCGATGGTGCAAAAACAGACGTTTTCACCGCACTTATCCCTGCTTTCAAAGACATCGAAATCACCGCGTCTGGAATGGTGCAAAAAGCAGCCCATGAAATTGGAGTTTACAAGGATCACTTCCGGATTGGGCCAACGACCTAAACCGCTCTCACAGTAATTTTATGCAGCAAGCGTCTCGGCCTGCGGATTAACGATCAGCGTCTGTCCTGTGTTGAGATCTGGGGTTTCCGAACCGCACTCGACACAGGAGCAGAGCCATGACAGACCAAACCATCAGCCCTTTGCGCCAGCACACGATCGAGGGCATGACGGTGCGGGGCTTTCCGCCGGGCACGCAGCGAGGGTACCTCGCGGCGGTGTCGAACTTCACAACATTTCTTGACCGCTCGCCGGACCGGGCGGCGGGATCTCACGCGACGGCGAGAGTTGGGTCTCTTGCCGGCCCGGCCTCTTCCTGCCCGTGCGCGTGCTCTCGCGATTGTTCCGCCGGCTGTTCCTCGACAAGCTGGTTGCCACCCACCAGACCGGCTACCTGCACTTCTTCTCCGACCATGCCAGCGACAAGCCAAAATCACCGCCAAACCAGCTGTCCGGTGTCGTCGCCAGCCAAATCCCCATGATTAAACAGATTGCTACCTGCCAAAGCCCGCCTGCCGTCAGCAAAACCCCATAGGCCGAGCAGACCGCAACAGCGAGCCTAATCCCCGGCGATTTCCTTCCC
>JAQBYC010000211.1 GCA_027623205.1 Pseudomonadota bacterium
CGCATCCTGAATAGCGGCCGCCAAGCTCGATTGGGCGAAGTCGTGATCCAGAGACTTCTTCAGATAGTTGGCCGGCAGTTTGATTAGCTTTTCGCTGGCCACGGGCTGCCAACCCGGCAGATCCGCCGTCTTGACCGCTGCCAGACTCGGCGCCGCGATTATCAGGGCCAATGTCAAAACCAAGGCGGGGGCCAAGGCCGGAGCCAAGACTGGGGCCAAGGCAAAGTTGGCAATGGGGCTGAGGCCGGTAATAAGATAATGTTTCGTGCGCATGATCGTCCCCTTTCTAGTTCCGGGTCCAGTAGCGCACCCGGCGCAATTCCGACTTCAATTCAGCCGAGACGTTGGCGACCGAGAATTCGCCCACCGCGGTACGGTCGCGAATTCCCAAAAGAATTTCCATGCTCTCGATGAATGATGAGCCATCGGCGAAGTACAGATCAGCGCCCTGGAAAGTGCTCTTGAAGGTCTCCAGATTGGCCCGCGCCTGGATGACATCACCACCTTTGAAGTGATTCTGGATGCCCAGGGCATAGGCCCGCATGCGTTCATCCTGCGCCAGGCCAGTGGCCTCCGGCCCCACTTCCGTCTCGCATTTATCCAACAAACGGGCGGAGGCGAGATAACGGGCGGATGAAGCTTCGGACCGAGCCTGGCCGTCCAGGGCCAAGGCATCGTCGCGGCACTGGCGATAGGACCGCATGGCCGTAATCTCGGCATATCGGGCCTGGCGAAAGCCGATGCCCTCGCCTTGTTGCGCCGTGGTTACGGGATTGCATGCCGCCGCCAACAACGCCATGCCGATGGCAAGCGCGGGCAGCAATGTGGACTTGCCGGACGGATGACCTGGCTGGCGCCTGGTCTGTTGCGTGGTTCGCTGCATGGTCTGATGCATGATCGGACCCCCTTTTTGTGTTGTTCAGTTGCATGGGAATTTATGCAGGGGCCAGGGCGGTTTTTTGCGAACCGGTAAAGAAATATCGAAAAATTCCGGCACTGCCATAAAGCAGCCCTGAGGGGCGCTGGCCGAAGGCTGCACGCCGCAAGCTGCTGGCGATCAGTTCTCGTATGATCCCAGGCGAACCTGCCGGTGATAGGTTTGCCGCAGCCTCTGTACCTTGCGAACATAGGCATATGTAGCGGGGATGACCCGGGCGCGGGGCAGATCGCCCACCGCGGATCCGCCATTGTAAAAGGACAGCGCCAGATCGACCCGCCCGCGATAGCGCCGCAGTAACCGTTTTAAAAAATGCAGGCCCAGGCGTACATTGATACGTGGCTGCCATAGCTGATCGGGTCCAATGCCGTATTCCTCCTGCGCGGTCCGGGGCATGATCTGCATCACTCCCCGCGCACCTTTGTGGCTGGTTACCATGGGATCAAAATCAGACTCCGCATGTGCCACGGCCAATGCCAGATCCGGTGCGATGCCCATGTTGCGCGCCTCGGCCACCACCAAGCGTTGGATCGATGTCCGTGCGCCGCTGGCGTGCGCCGCACCTACCCACCACGGCATGCCCGCCATCAGGACCATGGTAAGCAAGGCAAATGCGCGCATCACCGATTAGCCCCGCCGGCCGTGCCGGCGGTGGACCAGGGTCTGACCCCGCCAGCGGGGCGTAAAATCATCCAGGTCGAAACGATCGCTGTTGTCCGTGCCGACGCGGGTGCGCGGCGGACGTTGCCGCCAATCGGCTGGTGCCTCCTCTTTCGCGACGGCAACCGGGTTCGGGTCAGTGTTCGCCAAAGCCCGTGACGGCACTGTGCGGGCGGGCGTCCAACCCACCACGGTATTACCGGGCTCGGTGCCCCGGGAAGGGTCGCGCCAGGGCACGGCCTGTTCGGCATAGCGGTGCTGCCAGTCCAGCACCGATTGTACATAATGGCGGTTAAAGCCATGGGCCTTTGCCCGCGCCCCGCTACCCCGCAGGCTGCCGCCGTTGTAGTGCGAGAGGGCCAGATCCCAGCGGCCGCCGTAACGTCGGTGCAATTGCTCCAGAAAACTCAGGCCCAGTTGAATGTTCAGCCGCGGGTCCCACAATTCATCCGCCCCGATGCCGAATTCACCGCGTGCCGTGCTGGGCATGATTTGCATGACGCCCCGTGCGCCCTTGTCAGACAGCGCCCTGCCTTGAAAGTCGGATTCGACCTTGGCCAAGGCCAATGCCAGGGCTGGTGGGACGCTGGTCCCCTCGGCCTCCTCCACGACAAGGCGCTTGATTTCGTTGCGGTCCAGGGGGCCGCTCTCCGGACGGGCGCCGGCGCCTTGGATCAGCGTTGCGGTGGCCAGAATCAGGCCCAGAAAAAGTGCCTTTGTCATATTATGATGGGTCATTTTTCATGCTCCTTGATAGCCTCAAGCCAGTGGCGATTGAGGGTGGTAACCGTAAGACCGGGCATGGCCAGGCGGTCCTTTGCCGCCATCACCTCGGCCAGGGACAGCTCCGGCGGGACGGCCAGAACCGGTTGCGACATGGCGGCCATTTTGGCCGGATCCAGAGGCTGCAACTTGTCATCCAGGAAGCGCCCGCCGCTGAATATGATCAGGTGATGCGGCTTCAGAACCCGGGCGTCTTTGCCGTTTTGAACCGCTGCCGCCTGCTTTACCGAGGGCAGCAGGCGTAGACCGTCGGGGGGGAAATTGGCTTCTGATTGAGATGCCGCGGCGGCTCGATCCACCGCTCCGGCCGAACCTTTGCCGCCCATGGACACCATTGTCAGGATCATGATGGCGAAAAATGCCATGGCCAGGGCCAGAGCGATTTCCGTCATCGCATTACCGCTATCGCTGCCCGCCATGCTGACGCCACCTCTGTCTTGTCACAAAACCAGCCCCTATTCGAAGGGGACATCGGTGGTTATGGCGGGGCCAGGGGTGGTTTTTTCCGAAAAGCGCCTACTGCTGCGTCGCCAACACGGTGCTCAAATCCCCCTGGATGGAGGCGTTCTGATCGCGGCTCCAACGCCGGCGGGCGTGGTAAGTCATCTCTTCATCCAGATAGGACTTAAGCTCGGCCAGGGTCACTTTGCCATCGCCGTTGCCAAAACCGGCGCCGTCCGCCTTGCCACGCAGCGCCGCCAGCAGATGCTTGGTGAATAATCCGTGCTTGGCGTCTTCATCCCAGCTGGCGAACTGGTCATTCCGGGCCGCCGTGACCACGACCATTTGCTTTGAGGCGTTAGGCATTCTAGCCTGCACGGTGATGCCGGAGGTGGCCCGGACCAGCGTGCCTTTCGCGCTGTTACCGCTGAAGCAAGCGTCGAGATACACGGCCATGGAACGCGCCGGTACTTTGGCAAGATTAGCCAACAGCGTATCAAGCGAATAGCCATTCAATTCCGCCCGGTTGGGATCGGCGTTAACCGGCAGTAAATAGCCCTGGCGGTCCTTCAGGCCGGGCACGCCATGACCGGAATAAAACACCACCACATCGGACTTGCCGGCGCGGACATAATCGAAAAGTTGGCCCTTGTGATTATCCGTGGTGCCAAAGGTGGCATTGAGCTGGGTCAGGGTCGCGTCACGCAGGTCAATGATATTGCCCTCGCGATAGCCGAGATTGTCGATCACAAACCGGCGCACGGCATCCGCATCATTGCCGGCAAAGGCCACGTCCGGCGTCCGTCCGGCGTAGTCCCGATTGCCGATGATAACAGCGACGGCGTGCTTGTGTGCCTTGCGTAATGCATTGAGCGACTTATTCCGTTCTGCTAGGCGCTTTTGTTCCGCGGCTTCGACCGCAGCTATCTTACGTTCTTTCTCTGCTTTTGCTTCCATCAGGCGGCGGGTTGTCTCAGCCTTAGCCTGTTGTCTCATGCGGGCTACGAGGCCTTCCGTCAATTCCGTCCCCGTCGCCAGATCGTTCGCCTTCAGCCAGCGATTTATGGCGGCGCGGGTTTCGGGCCTTGATACCCCGTCAGCTTTGCCAGCATATAGACCAAGTGCGTTGAGAGCCGTCTGTGCCTGGATCAGCTGCTGCTGTTTTTTCTCGTTGGCTTCAATGGCAGCTTGGCGGGTCCGCGCCTCTGCCAGACGTTGTTGAGCATCG
>JAQBYC010000064.1 GCA_027623205.1 Pseudomonadota bacterium
GCCTAGCAAATAAAAGCGGACATTTAATGTGCTACAAAAACCGGACATCTGTATGTGTCATTGACAGAGAGGAATTTTCGATATCGAAGAAAATTTTTGGCATAAATGAATATTGTTGGGTGTTGACAGGAATTGCGATAAACCAATGCGAGGCGTTGCGGGGAAAATGCGAAATGACAAAACGGCCGAGCAGAGAGGCCAAGATCCTTGAACTGGTGCAACGCCACGGCTTTGTCACCATCGACGCCTTGGCGCGCGAATTCGACGTAACGCCGCAGACGGTGCGCCGCGACATCAACCATCTGGCCCGGCAATCTCTGGTGCGCCGCTATCATGGTGGCGCTGGTCTCCCTTCAAGCGTCAAAAATCTATCCTATTCGACCCGCAAAATCCTTAATCAGGATAGCAAGCGGCGGATCGCGCAATTGCTGTCGCGGCACATCCCAGATGACGCCTCTGTTTTCATCAACATCGGCACCACCAACGAGGAAGTGGCCAAGGCTTTGCTGGATCATAACGGCCTGCGCGTTATCACCAACAACCTGAACGTGGCCAACATCCTGGCCGGCAAGACGGGATTTGAAGTGATTATCGCCGGCGGCCTGGTCCGTCGGCGCGACGGCGGCATCATCGGCGAGGCGACCCTGGATCTGATCAAGCAATTCAAGGTGGACTTTGGCATAATTGGCATCAGCGGCATCGACGAGGACGGTTCGCTGTTGGAATTCGACTACCGCGAGGTCCGCGTCGCCCAGGCGATCATCGCCAATTCGCGCCATGTTTACCTAGCTGTCGACCATTCCAAATTCGGCCGCAATGCCATGGTTCGTCAAGGCAGCATTGTCCAGGCTGACGCCCTTTTTACCGACCGAACGCCGCCCGATGGCATCTGCCTGCTGTTGGAGGAACACGGCATCGAGGTCCATATCGCCGAATAGTCAGGTCGTTATATTTGCCGTAATAGATTGCTTCAGCTTTGAAACAATTTTCGTTTGTGAAAAAAAATCTTTCGGATTAGTTTCACCTGCCTGTCCTGTGCCTTGTTCCCGGTAGAGGCATGCATATGCGCGGGGGCCCATTCTGCCGGAGTCTGACATTCACGACCTGCTCGTCATCGGTGGCGGCATCAATGGCGCCGGCATTGCGCGGGATGCCGCTGGCCGGGGTCTGAAGGTTGCCCTGTGCGAAATGAACGACCTGGCCAGCGCGACGTCGTCAGCCAGCAGCAAGCTGATCCATGGCGGTTTACGTTACCTGGAATATTACCAGTTCCGTCTGGTGCGCGAAGGATTGGCCGAGCGCGAGGTGTTGTTGCGCAACGCCCCCCATCTGGTGCGGCCACTGAGGTTTGTCCTGCCCCATGTCAACACCATCCGGCCCGCGTGGCTGGTTCGACTGGGACTGTTTTTATACGATCATTTGGGCCCGCATCCCAGCCTGCCAGATTCGACCGCCCTGGATCTGCGCCAGGAAGCAGCCGGGCGGCCGGTTCGTGGCGACATCCGCAAGGGCTTCGCCTACTACGACTGTTGGGTGGATGACGCCCGTCTGGTGGTGTTGAACGCCATGAGCGCCGCCCAGCTTGGCGCGCGGATCATGACCGGTACCAGACTGACGGCGGCGCAACGGGTCAATGGCGAATGGCAAGCCCATCTGGTGGACCGGCGCGGCCGGGAAGAGGTGCTGCGCGCCCGGGCCCTGGTCAATGCGGCCGGACCTTGGGTCGAGACGTTGCTGGCCAAGATCGAGACCGCCGCCAGCCCACGGCAAGACCTGCGGACCATCCTGGTGAAAGGGAGCCATATTGTCGTCCCCCGGCTGCATGACGGCGACTTTGCCTATATCCTCCAGCATACTGATCGGCGGGTGATTTTTGTCATCCCGTACGAGGGCGCGTACTCGTTGATTGGCACCACCGACATTCCTTTTTTCGGCGATCCGTCGTCGGCAAGCATTTCGGCGGCGGAAACCAGCTATCTGTGCGAGGCGGTCAGCGCCTATTTTACCCGGCCGGTAACGCCAGCTGATGTGTGCTGGTCGTTCGCCGGCGTGCGCCCCCTGTTCGGCGCTGACGGCGGCGATCCCGCGGCGGTGACCCGCGATTATGTGCTTGACCTTGATGCCGGCGATGGCGGCGGCGCGCCACCGCTGTTGTCCGTGTTTGGCGGCAAGATCACTACCTATCGCCGCCTGGCGGAAAGCGCGATGACCCGCTTGGAGCCATTTTTTCCCGATCTGGGGGGCAATTGGACCATTTCAAATCCGCTGCCGGGCGGCGACCTGGCGACGGGCGGTCTTGACGGCTTTATCTCCAGCCTGATTGGTCGCTATCCTGACCTGCCAGCCGATCTGTTGTCCGATCTGGCCCGGCGCCATGGCAGCCTGGCGGAGGAGGTTTTGGATGGAGCAGAAACAGTCCAGGATCTTGGCCGCCATTTTGGCGCCGGCCTGACCGAGCGCGAGATCAACTATCTGATCGCCAGGGAATGGGCCACGACCGCCGATGATATTTTATGGCGGCGAACCAAGTGCGGTCTGCATCTGGATGAGGGCCAACGGCGGTCGGTAGCCAGCCATCTTGCCGAGCAACAAGGAAAGGTGAAATGAAGCCGCCGCGCGCCTTTCCGATTACCGATGGGCGTCTGCTTGCGCCCCGCAGCGACGATACCGGTCTGCCACCACCCTGCCGCCGCTCACTTGGCGGCTTCCGGCGGCGCGGTCGCGGTTGGCAGGGGCAGTCCCTTTTCCGCCATTACCGCGCGCAGACGATCAGGATAGTCGGTGATGATGCCATCGACCCCCAGGTCGATCAGTTCCGCCATGCGCCCATCGTCATTGACCGTCCAGACAATCACCTTGAGGCCCAAGGCATGCGCCTCTTGCAACTGTTGGCCGTCCAATTCCCGATGATACGGCGACCAGACGCTGCCGCCAGCCGCCTTGACCAGCCTGGGCACCGAACCGTCATGGGCGTCAATATCAAGGCCCGCGGTCCACGGCGAGGCACCGGGCCGGCCGGCCTGAAGATTATCCAGCCAGGATTGCTGGGCCGTCAGGTAGACGGTGGGAATATTCGGCGCGAGCTGTTGCACCAGGCGCAGGGAACGCCAATCGAACGATTGAATAGTTGTCCGGTCGGCGATGCCGACCTGGCGAATGACCGCGAGGAGAAGTTCGACGAACCGCCCCACCGTCGGTGTCTCGTCGGCTTTGTCGGGCCGCAGTTTAGTCTCGATATTGAAGCGGACCACATGATTGCCCAGCCTCTCGGCAAGAGCGGCCACCTGCGCCAAGGTAGGGACGCGCACCCCGTCCTGGCCAACCTGTTCGGGGAACCGCCGGGCTTGGCGGCTATTGGGCGCAATCCGGCCAATGTCAAAGCGCTGCAGGCGAGCCAACGGCAGTTGGTAGAGCGCCGGGGTGGGCTGGCGCAACCAGACACCGGCGGCATCACGAACCAGGCTGGGCGACAGCCTGAGATCGTGGCTGACCACCACCTGGTGGTCGGCAGTGATGCCAACATCGAGCTCCAGGGTGCTGACGCCTATGGCCAACGCCTTGGCGAAAGCCGGCAGGCTGTTCTCGGGCGCCAAGCCGCGGGCGCCGCGATGGCCCTGCAGATCAAAGCCACCGGCGAGGGCTGGCACCGCCCCAAATACCCCGCAAATCGCCAGCCCGATCAACCGGCAGCCAATAGCTCGCGTCATTTGTCGTCAATCCCCCTATCTGCGGCGGCGAAACGGATGAACCCAGCATGAGCGGCACCGCAATATTAATCAACCTTCTGGGTGGAGTCGCGTTGCTCTTGTGGGGATTGCGGATGGTTCGCACCGGCGTCACCCGCGCCTTTGGCGGCGATCTTCGACACCTGTTAGGCCACAGCCTGCGCAACCGATTTACCGCCTTCGCAGCCGGCTTGGGCGCCACCGTGGTACTGCAAAGCAGCACCGCCACCTCATTGTTGGCGGCCTCGTTTGCCGGTCGCCACCTGATGGCAACGGCGCCGGCCCTGGCCATCCTGCTAGGCGCCGATGTCGGCACCAGCGTGGTGGCGCAGGTCCTGACCTTCGATCTTTCCCTGCTGTCACCAATCCTGCTGCTATCGGGTTTGATTATATTTCATAGCGCATCCGGGGGGCGGCGGCGCAGTATTGGCCGCATCTGCCTGGGCCTAGGCCTGATTCTTCTGGCCCTGCGGCTGATCGTATCGACATCCGAGCCCTTGCGCGATTCTACCTTGGCGCAACAGATTCTGACATCCCTGACAAACGAGGCGGCAATCGCCGTGCTGGTCGGCGCGGCGATCGCCTGGCTATCACATTCCAGCCTGACGACGGTATTGCTGATCATGTCGTTGGCGGCCGGCCAGGTGATATCCATCGGCGCCGCGTTGGCATTGGTGCTGGGCGCCAACCTGGGCGCCGCCGCGCCACCCATTGTCGCCACCTTGCGATCCGGGGTAGTGGCGCGCCGGCCGCCCCTGGGCAACTTGATTTTCCGCCTATCGGGCTGTCTTCTCGCCCTGCCGCTCCTGAGCGAGGCGCTGCCCTGGCTGTCGATGCTGGAAGCCGACGCGGCCCGCCAGGTGGCTAATTTCCACACCGCCTTCAACCTCTGTCTGGCGATCCTGTTCCTTCCCCTGATTGGGCCTATGTCACGGCTGCTCGAAGCCCTGCTGCCGGACGTGGGGGAAGTCGACGATGAAACCCGGCCACGCCACCTTGACGCAGCCGCGCTGGATAACCCGCCGGTCGCCCTGGCCAACGTCCGGCGCGAGGTCGTGCGCATGGGCGAAGTACTGGAGCAAATGTTTAACCAGGGATTTGAAGCCCTGTGCAACAACGACAAGGCTCTGGCCAGCAAAGTCGAGAAGACCGACGACGTGATCGACGGTTTCCACGCCGCGATCATGCAGTACCTGACATTGCTCAGCCGCGAACCGCTGGGCGATCGGGATAGCCAACTTTGCGCCAACCTGCTGATGTTCACCACCAATATGGAGCATGTGGGAGACATCATAGAGCTTAACGTTGTCGAAGCCGCGCGCAAGAAAAGCCAGCAACAACTCCAGTTCTCGAACGAGGATTTAGCGGACCTGACCACCCTGCTCGATTTAGTCCGCGACAGCATGCGGATTTGCTTTGCGGTGCTCCTGTCCGACGATATTACCGTCGCCCGCCAGCTGATCGGGCAAAAAACTCTGTTCCGGCAGCAGGAAATGGAATCCACATCGCGGCATCAGCAACGTCAGCGTTCTGCAGCCACCAATAGCACCGCCAATGGGGTCGATGCGTCGTCCATATTCCTCGACGTGCTACGCGATTTGCGCCGGATCAATTCCCACCTGACGTCGGCGGCATATCCGATACTCGATTCCGCCGGCGAATTACGCGCCAGCCGCTTGCGCCCACACCGGGGCTAAGGCGTTTCCAGACAATTCTGGAGCATTTGATGGCAACCATGCGCCATTAAGGTCGGCGCGCCGCAGCCGCGGGACCAGAGGCTCCATGCAATATTACAGCAGGGGGGCCGAAGGCATTTGTGATTATTTCCATCTCGTGGCGGTGCCTGATCCGGAGCGTTTCCAGGCTATTCGACGGCCGCTTTGTCAGCCGCCTCTTTAGCCAGACGAAGGCCCCGTAGCTTCGCCTGATGATCCGCTCTCTCCTGCTGGGCGATTTCTTTCTCTCTTAGCGCCTGCCGGTCCTTCTTTTGGGTTACGGCGAACTGTTCTTCGGCCCTCGATTTCGCTGACTTTGACATTTCGGCAATCCTCTAAATTGGTTCGGGGCGGCACGAGCGGAGATTCTCTTTGTCGAACACAGGCCAGCGCATAAGGCAACCGGTAGCATTGCGCACCTTATCTCGCTATTCGCTGCAATTATCATTGCCGAAGCAATAGCCGCAGCCGGGCGGCCCATGTCTTCCGGTCCGCCAGGCAGCTATCGCAGGGCGTATCGCCGGCGGCGCGCGGCGGCCGCCTTCAACGGGCGTTGAAGGCGGCGCCTTGGGTATTTAGTCTATCACGGACAGATTTTCGGCTGAAGTTTTGCCGTTCTGTCCCGGCTGAAGCTCATAGGAGACCTTCTGCCCTTCGTTAAGCGAACTCAGACCGGCGCGCTCTACCGCCGAGATGTGAACGAAAGCATCTTTCGAGCCGTCTTCTGGCTCAATGAACCCGTAACCCTTTGCCGAGTTGAACCATTTTACGGTACCAGTAGTCATAGCCATTTCCTTTAATAGTGGTCTTGGTTCCGCACTTCTCGTCAAGAGACAGCGCGGTCAATTTAACGTCCACATTGTCAGGGGATAACTAAGCTAATCGGCGTGCCGGTTATTCAGGTCGCACCAAACCAATGCAATACGTATGGAGCGTAAATAGATGAAATCTCCAAAAAGTCAATGATGCGCGGCGTGGACCATCCTAGCGCAATCTTCTTATCCCGGTAATTTCCGTCCTGCATAAGTGTCTGAAGCGCGCCGTAAACTTTGAATGCAGACCAATTTGTTCCGGGTAATCTCCAACAGGTGGGCGTTGTTTCTGGGCTTAGGGCTGATCATGCTCGGCAATGGCCTGCAGGGATCGCTTCTGGGGCTCAGAGCTTCATTGGAAGGTTTCGGCGTAACGGCTACCGGGCTGGTCATGTCCGGTTATTTTACTGGCCTGCTCATCGGTGCGACCGCGGTGCCTAAATTGGTTTCACGGGTCGGTCATATCCGCGGTTTCGGCGCCATGGTTTCCTTCGGATCCAGTCTGGGGGCGCCGATCACGGCATTTGCAATGGATAATCTGGGGTGACGAGCGTTTCTTCATGCAATCGGGGTCTCAATGGACTTGCTTTGCGTCTTTGCGCTTTGGCGATCCACGCAGCGAGAGGCGATGACCAGTAAAGACATTTCAGACTTTATTATCATGGCGCCTACAGCAATGAGCGCCGCCTTGAACCCGGAATTCGAGCTGGACGAAATCGCGACCGCAAGCGAGACGAACGCTGCGGCCGTTCACGAGAGCTTTGAGGCGTTGGTCCATGATCTTGAGAACCCCAGATAGGACGGCATTGAAACCCGTTAGGACTATTCCATTTTCGAGCTTTGATCGGCCGATGTAAAAGGTCGCCCCCCGCAGCATCAATACCGCGACCGCCAACGCCGGCAAGCCAACGGCGAGATAGGCGGCCTGATAGCCGAAGGGAAAATAGAGCGCGCCGAGACGCAAAGGCGAGGCGATTTGGCCAGCCGTGCCAAAGGCCAGCACCCCGCCGGTTAACCGCCGGACCGCGCCATCGGGCGCGGCCCGGGCGACCTCGGACTACAAAACGCCATGCCATGAGAGCGCGGTCATGGAGATGACGGCGCGGCGGAGCAAAGGCACGGGGCAAATCTTGGTTGCTGATGGGGATGGATGCAGATTACGGGCAATGGCCATGAGTTCGTGGCCGGCCGGCCGGGAGAACGGGCTGGGCCGGTATTCATCGAAATTTCTCCCGCATTCAGGTCGCGCGGGCCCGGTCCATGCGGTCCCGTAGGGCGTAATAGCTGGAAACGATCGGCAGAAACCAGGGCTGACCCGTGTAGAACGGCTGGCTGGGGAAGGGCAATTCATCAAATGGGCAGGGGCGATTTGCCCTGTCCAAAATTTTCAGCGCCGTCTGGGTGCCCAGATAGGTCATCATGGCCACGCCGGCGCCGTTGCAGCCCGCCATGTAATGGACCCCGTTCCGTCGGCCCATATGGGGCAGAAAATCAAAGGTGAAGGCAATGCCCCCCGTCCAGGCATGGCTGATGCGGATGCCAGTGAGTTGCGGGAAAACATCCAGCATCTGGCGGTACAGAATAGCGGCGCAATCACGGGGATCACCTTGCGACAGACGCGCCCGGCCGCCGAACAAAACCCGTCGGCCATCGGGCGAGAGGCGATAGTAATTTAGGACCCGTTTGGAATCTGCCATGGTTCGGTTGTTGGGAATCAGGGCCTTGATCTCATCTTCGGCGCGTTCCTCCGTAGCGATGATATAGCTGGCTGCCGGGATCAGGCGCCGGCGCAGCCAGGGCGTGCCTTTACCGGTATAGCCATTGGTGCCCACGACCACTTCCCGAGCCTTGATCATGCCGGCGCTGGTTGCCACCAGAAATCCATTTTCCGCGCGGCTGATCCCCTGCATGGGCGTATTGGCGCACAGGGTAACGCCCTGCTCCTGGCAACGGGCCAACAGACCCATCTGCAACAAGGCTGGATGCACGCTGCCCGCACGATCCACGGTCATGCCGCCGAAATAGAATTCCGTGGCGATCTCGCGGCGCTGCTCGGTCCGCGGCAACAGGGCCGCACCGGCATCGCCGGCCGCATTCAACTGCGCCACCTTGGCCGCCATGCCGTCATAGTGGGCCGGTGTATAGGCACCGATAAACCGACCGCATCGGAGGTAATGGCAATCCAGACTTTCCCGTTCGATCATGTTTTCAAGATTTGTCATGGCCTCGGCCCCGCCCGCCAATAGCTGGCGCATACGATCCTTGCCCAAGGCGCGCTCCACCGGTGAAGCAGCGCCGGCTGACGGCCCCTTGCCCACATTGGTGCCGCTAACCCCACCACCATTGCGGGACGACGCGCCGTGACCAAATGCCTCCGCTTCCAACACCACCACATCGGTCCCGTTGCGGGCCAGTTCCAACGCTGTTGACAGCCCCGCATAACCGCCGCCGATCACCACAACGTCAGCACTGTCCGGCAACGGATCATTGATTAAGCGCGGCGGCGCAGCCTCCCACCAAAAAGGAGTTACCTTGGAATTCTCGGTGAACAATTCGGCAATCATGCGGGCTGCTCCCAGAGCGGATCGTGAAACTTTCAAACCATAGCATAGAGTTTTCAGGACAAGTTGTCGGCGATATTCAGTGCGCTGCCCCTAATACGAGCTCCCATGCGTACGCTCTATCTTATCATTGCCCTGGTCTGGTTGAAGCCATCGCCGGCGCGGGCGGAGTTCGCCGCCGGACTGCAGGCCTATGACGGGGGCGACTACACCCTCGCCCTGGCGGAGTGGCGGGCCGCGGCCGATGCCGGCGATCCAGACGCCCAGATCGCTCTGGCCGAACTGTTTATTCAGGGGCTTGGTGTGGCCCGCAATCCATCGATGGCAGTCCATTGGTACCGCCGGGCCGCCCATCAGGGCGCGCTCATAGCACAACTTAACCTTGGCGATCTTTATGCTCGCGGCCCAGGCGTCGAGCGGGACCTGGTACGGGCCTATGCTTGGTTGCAAATGGCCGCGCGCAGGGGTCAAAAATGGGCTCTCCGCCGTCGCGACGAAATCGGCAGACGGCTCACGGCAGAGCAAATTGCCGCCGCCCTAGCGTTGACGAACGCGCCTCATTCTATGTATTAAGTCATACGCTGTGATCATTTGAATGCAATTTGTAAGACTATGATATTAAAATGACCTTGTGTAATCCGTTGTTCTGAAACAGTGTAGTACATCTGAGTAGTCACTCGTGTATAGGATAGAATTTTAAGATATTTTTGATATCAAAAAATTTCCTCTATGTTATTATAGAAATATAAATGTTACAAATGGCTCTTATTGACATGTATACTTGGATTGTTTTGTTCATAACCTTGAGAATAGATAGATTGTAGGACTTTTTATCCGACAGACTGGTATGCTTGGGATAAGAATACTTAAAAAGAAACAAGGGTTGTTTCGGGAGACCGCATCATGGGTAATTTAAGAGTTCTGTCAGTTGACGATCACGCGATATTTCGTGCCGGGTTGCGCCATGTTTTGCGCCAATTGGACGAAAACGTAGAAATTGTAGAGGCTAACAGTCTGGACCAAGCACTTGGATTAGCCGGACCGCAGCAGGAACGCTTTGATCTGGTTTTGACCGACCTGATGCTTGACGGTCTCGGTGGCCCGATTGACTTGAAGGCGTTGTGCGACGCCTATCGCGACACGACCGTCGTCGTGATGTCGGTCAATGACCGCGCCAGCGACGTGCGTAGCGCCATTCAACTGGGTGCATCGGGCTATATACCGAAATCCGCGACCGCGGATATCATGATCAGCGCGTTGCGATTAATTTTAGCTGGTGGCGTCTATTTGCCGCAAACGCTGCTGGATGTTCCGCAGAATGCGACACGGCCGGCACGTGGCGATCAGTCGGAAATATTGACCCCGAGGCAAAAGGAGGTTTTGGCTCTTCTGGCGGAAGGCAAATCGAACAAGGCCATCGCTACCGAGTTGGGCCTGTCGCCGGGTACTGTGAAGGTTCATATGACCCGCATTTTCAAAAGCCTGGGGGTCAGCAACCGGACCGAAGCCGTTATTGCGAGTTCGGCGCTGGCAGACACAAAATAAGCAAACCACGGCGGCTCTGCCTGATGCTGGCCTGGAGGACGCGGCTGCAGGGCTTGCCTTTATCCGACGGGCTTGACGAGCTTATACCAATGGTCCTTGCTATTTCCCGGATAAGATTTCAAGACGTTGCCGCATGGTTCAAAATTGTCTGCGCTATAGCCAGGCGCAAGGCGTCAGGACGAAGCGGCTTCTGTAAAATAGGAAAGGCGTATTTGTCCGCGCGTCGCAGGCTTTCATTGGAAATATCAGCCGTTACGATAATTGCCGGTACCGCATAATCCAATCTATCCTGGATTTGCAGCACGGCATCAATGCCATTGTCGCCATGTTCCAACTGATAATCCGCAATAATCAGATCGAACATTGCCGGTTCGGCAGCAATCACATTCATCGCTTCGCCAGGGCTAGCCGCCAACGAGACAGCGCACCCCCATCGTTCCAACAGGGTTTTAGTGGCCCGCTGAATAGCCAGATTATCTTCCAAAATCAGCATGCGAAGTCCAACCAGGAATTCCGGTTCAACAGATTCTGCGGTCAGCACAGGGATGGATTTCGCCGCCGCCGTGATCAGCGGCACCTCAATTGAAAAGGTTGATCCCCGCCCGGGTTTGCTCGAAACCCGCACCTCGTGTTGCAACAGACTCGCTTGAGCTTTGACAATAGCAAGGCCGAGACCGAGACCTTTATCACGGTCTTGGCTGGCCGACTCCAGCTGGTAAAACTCTTCAAAAATCGAGTTTAGGTGCATACGGTCTATACCCGGCCCGGTGTCCCAAACTTCGATACGCAGGGCGCTGCCGTGGCGTCGACAGCCCAGCAGCAGCCGTCCATTATCAGTGTAGCGCACTGCGTTCGAAAGAAAATTGCTGACGATAAGGGAGAGCAGCACAGGGTCGCTTCGGATCGTCGCATCGGACGATACAATCCGCAATTCCAGCCCGGCTTTCTCGGCCTGAGAACGGAATCTGACATCCATATCCCGCATCAGCGAGGCAATGGGAAAGTCCTGAATTTCGGGCTGCACCATGCCCGCTTCCAGGCGGGAGAAATCCAACAACGGGTTCAACAGACCAGCCGCAATACTGGCCGCCTGGGCAATGTCCGAAACCAGTTCCTGTTGCGCTGGTTCCTTGACAATGCGGGCCAGAATTTCCAGCATCAGTTCCATTGAATGCAGCGGCTGGCGCAAATCATGACTGGCCGCCGCCAGAAATCTGGTTTTGGCGTCACTGGATTTTTCAGCCTCCTCCATCTGCCGCTGCAAAAGATTTTCTGCCTGCTTGCGATCGGTGATGTCAGAGACGATGGCTCCTAATCCCACCAACGCCTCGGACGGACCGATAATCGGAAACTTGGTCACCCAAAAGGTGCGATGCGAATTTTCAACGCCGCCCGCAAATTCGTAGCTGACGATCCGCCCTTCGTTCAGCACCTCCAGATCCCGTTTTCGCTCGTGCTCGCCAACATCGGGGGCATGAATGGCGTCGGGAAACTGTCCGGCTGCTTTGTCAATGGATGTCCCCAACCACTCCTCGCCAAAACGATTCATCGCGACATAGCGCCCCTCGCTGTCCTTCAAGATAATGGAAAAGGGGGCATTCTCGATGATGGCCTTTAAGCGCGCTTCGACCGCGGCCCGTTCCCCGGCGGCGCGATGCCGTTCGGTGATGTCTAGCATGGCGCTTTGCACCGCCGCTTTACCATCCCATTCAATCCGCCTGGCCACGATACGCACCCAAACCGGGCTGCCGTCTTTGCGCCGGCCTTCAAATTCCTGTTCAATCTCGAAACTGTCGCCATCTAGAATTTGCCGCCACCAGGCGCGAACACGCCGCAATTCATGGGGCGCAATCGTCGACTGATAGCTGCCATGCGCCGCGAGTTCATCCGGATCGTGATAGCCAAACATGCGCGCAGCCATCCCGTTGACAAACAGGGGCTGCATTCTCTCATCGGAGACTATTATGCCTTCTGGCGAGCCTTCGATCAGATTGCGGAAGCGGGTCTCGCTTTCCAATCGCGCCCGTTCCGTATCGTCGCGCTTTTTAACATCACGCATCAGCACAACGATGCGCGTACCTGCCGGCGTCCGGTCCACTGTCGCCGCCATGGCAACCTCGCGTCGAACCCCTTGGCGGTCGATCAGCAGGGTCTCGTACTCTTCGACGGTGCCCCGGCACAACAGATCGGACATGGCCCGCCTGTTCACAGCCCGGGCATCGGGATCAATCCATCGCTCAATCTCGCTGCCAACTACGTGTGCCCCGCTCGAAAAGCCGACCCATTCCGCAAAAATATCATTGGCGAATATGAGCCGACCCGAGACATCAATGACAACATGGGCTGTGCCCGTCCCATCCATCAGTCTTTCGAGCCGCGCGCCGCTGACGAACCCGCCGTGTAAGGCATATTCTGCGCCAACCCGCTGGCTGACCAGGTCGAAGAAGTCCCAGGCTTCCCCATTCCTTGTCACCGCCTGGTCATCAAGCAGGAAAATATGGCCTGCCGCCCCGCCATCGGGTCGCCGGAACAGTGTCGCGCTGTAACGCAGCGGTGCAACGCCAAAACAATCCAGGCAATTCGGAAAACGCGCCGCCACATCATCGACAGTATGCAGCTGCCGGGACGATGGATCGGCATAAAGCAATTCCGCCGGCATGCCCTCCAAGGGAACACGCCCCAGTTCCACCGACGCCCCGGCTCCCGCCAGGGACAGCACTTGAACCGATTTTCCATCGTCGGAAAGGCAACATATTCCGGCCCAGCGACAGCCCAGACCCTGCGCCAGGGCGGACGCGGCAAGTTCGAAAAATCCATCGCCGACGGAGTTTCCGCCCGCCAACATAGACAGCGCTTTTGCAATATTGGACATGGCGTAGGTCTACCTGCCACGGCGGCATTTTGGAACCACCGATAGACTAGAAAGGTTAGTACGCATTTGACCTAAATGTGCTCAAAATCTTCAAAATGGGGAAATTTACCAATTATCTAAGCCGCGATCGCGACTTCATTTAATTGAGAATTTCGCTAGTGATAACAGCCCGCAATTCGGCCCCTTTGCCGCACCAGAGCCAACACCGTAGCAATGGTCGGCGTCGGCACCTCCGCAAGGCGCCCCAATTCAGCGACCGCACCGACCCATGCATCAAGTTTCATGGGGCAGCCCCCCGCCAGACAGGCGCCCATATATCCGCCGATCGCCCCGGCGCCATAAATACAAAATTCGCATATGCATGCATAGCATTACGTGGCGCGACTGGCTATCGCGCCCTCAGAGGCGTTGTTCCCGTAGCGCCTGGCGGCGGACCTTGCCAGCGTCGTCGCGCAACGGCTCGGAAACGAATTCAAACGTCCGCGGGATCTTGTAACGCGCCAGGTGCTGGTTCAGATGGGCCAACAGCGCCTGCACTTCCAGGTCTTGGCCGGGAACGTCGACGATGGCATGGACCAAGTTGCCCATATCCTCATCCGGCAGTCCGATCACGGCCGAGGAACGGACACCGGGATGCAGATCGATCGCCGCCTCCACCTCGGCGGGATATATATTGGCGCCGCCCGACAGGATCATATCGCTGCGCCGGTCCGTCAGGTAGAGATAGCCCTCGGCATCCAAATAGCCCAGATCGCCCAGGGATTCCCAACCGCCGTCAACCATCCTGGCGTCCACCCCAATGTAATAATAAGTAGCCCCCTGCCCGGCATCGGGCAGCATGAATATCTCGCCAATTTCACCACTTGGCAGGCTGTTGCCCGCATCGTCGACGATCTGCATGCGGAAACCCGCCTGCGGTTTGCCGACCGAGCCGCGGTGGCTTAACCATTCGGTGCCAGAGATGATCGTGAAACCCTGGGCCTCGGTGCCGCCATACAGCTCCATCAGCACATCGCCGCCGAACCACTCGATAAAGGCTTCTTTCAGCCAGGCCGGGCAAGGCGCCGCCATATGCCAGACCAGGCGCAGCGAGCTGACGTCATAGCCGGCCCGCTGACTGCTGGGCAGGCGCCACATGCGCTGCATCATGGTTGGCACCAGATACAACACTTGCACCCCATATCGGTCAATCAGCCCCAGAGTTTCGGCCGCATCGAAACCCGAGGTGATAATCAGATGGTAGCCTTTCTGCAGGGCAATCATCGCCAGACTAAATGGTCCATTGTGGTACAGCGGTCCAGGCACCAATCCAACCTGTTCCGGTATCAGGCCAAAACCCACCTCCAGGGGGTCGGTTGTGGCCGGGTCTTTCGAGACGATCAGTTTCGGCCGTCCCGTTGAGCCACCCGACGTCATCGCCTTCCAATATTTGGCCGTGACCTCGGGTAGCGGCGCCTCGGACAACCGCCCATCGGGTTGAAAACCCGGCGCCACACAGGCCGCACCCGGATTTCCCTCCGGCGGGGCACCGACCACCAGGCTGGGTTTTGCCAATTCGACAATCTGGCGACGTTCGGCATCCGGCAGACGATGGGACACGGGCTGCGGTGTCGCGCCCAGTTTCCAGGTCGCGAAAACAGCCTCGACGAACGCCACGCCGTTGGGCAGGGCGATGGTGACGAAATCACCTTCCTTGACGCCAAGTTGCTGATAAGCCCTGGCGAGGCGATTGCTGCGCGCCTCCAATTGGGCCCGGCTCAAGGTTGCGCCCTCATGAGTTAGAAAAGCTTTATCAGGGTCCTGATCGGCCCAGTAGGCTAAAATTCGGGACAGGGAAACTTCGCTCATGAAACGCCTCTGGCTTCAATATTCGCCTTCGCCGGGGGCCGGCTTTTGGCGCCCCACTCGGCGATAATAGTCTTCCGGGATATCTTCGGCCCGTTTATAGAATTTCCACGAACAGGGCTTTCGCGGATCGGCGTCATAACCCGTGACCCAAAGCGGATGGCCGCCCCATTCCATGGGTAAAATCTCGTTCATGGCGCAATGCAGGCAATAATAGGGTACGCCGGTCTGACCCCAGGACCAATCATAGGCCTGTTTGGTGGCGCCAAAATTATACGGCGGCCCTTGTCTTGACGGGGTGCCGTCCAGCGGGTCGCCGCGCCGCATGCGGCCACCGGAACCACAAGGGTCCATGGCGATCGAATAGTGATCGCCCTCGTCTGTCACCGCCAATCCGCCATCCTGGTCCGGGCCGCAGCGGTGGGCCCGCATGATCTCGGCCGACAAATAGACCCGCTCCTCCACCCTCAAATTCAAAAAGCCGCGCCAGGTGCGTTTCATCATCCAACCGCCCTGGGTCTGGCGCAGGGTTTGATACAATTCTTCCTCGCCATGGCGCTCGGCGATATTGGTAAAGAGATCCCACAACCAATCGCAAAACAGATCGTGCAGGGCCTTGCCCTCGGGGATGGCGTACTGGGCCAGCGCCTTGGCTTCCTCTCTCCGGCCGCCGTCGATGGCATCCACGACGGCCCCTGGCGTCGCTTTGCCCAGTTCCTCCCAGTCGTCCTGGCGCACTTTACGCCCGACCTTGGCCATATCACTCAGTTTCAACATGCCGACCTCCATCGCACCGGTAATATTCTCCATAGGTTACCGTCAATTTGGCTATTGTGGATGCAAATTTCGGCGGTCGCCCTATTATCGCCCCGCCAATACGAGCACCGCACTATGCCCCCGCGGCAGCGCAACAAGAAGGTTCACAGCATGGTCACCAACCAACCCTATCAGGCAGGCCGCCACTTTCTGCAAATCCCAGGTCCGACCAATGTGCCCGATCGTATCCTGCGGGCTATCGACGGCGCCACCATTGATCACCGCGGCCCCGCTTTCGAGGGCCTGGCGCGCCGGGTGCTGGACGGCTTGAAGCCAATATTTCAGACCAAGGATGCGGTGGTGATCTACCCGGCGTCCGGCACCGGCGCCTGGGAGGCGGCCCTGGTGAACACCCTTTCTCCCGGCGACAAGGTGTTGATGGCCGAGACCGGGCAGTTCGCCAGCCTGTGGCGGATGCTGGCGGAGCGCCTGGGCCTGGAGGTGCAATTTCTGTCCGGGGATTGGCGCCATGGGGTACAATCCGGGCAAATTGCCGCCGCGCTGGCCGAAGACAAGAACCAACGCGTCAAGGCGGTCTGTTGCGTGCACAACGAAACCTCCACCGGGGTCACCTCGGACATCGCCGGGGTCCGCCGGGCCATGGACGATGTTGGACATCCCGCCTTGTTGATGGTCGATACCATCTCGTCCCTGGCGTCAATCGACTACCGCCATGACGAATGGGGCGTCGATGTCACGATTGGCGGCTCGCAAAAAGGCTTGATGCTGCCCCCTGGCCTGAGTTTCAACGCCCTCGGCGCGAAGGCCCTGAAGGCGCATGAAAGCGCCGGCATGACCCGGTCCTATTGGGACTGGTCGTCCATGTTGCAAGCCAACAAGGGCGGCGCCTTCCCCTATACGCCAGCGACCAATCTACTGTACGGCCTGGATGAAGCCATTGTGATGCTGCAGGAGGAAGGATTGACGAATGTCTTCCAACGCCATGCCCGCCTGGCGGAAGCGACGCGCCGCGCGGTCAGGGTCTGGGGTCTGGAAACCGTGGCGAAGGAGGCAGACGAGAAATCCAACAGTCTGACCGCCGTGATGTTGCCCGAGGGCCATGACGCCGACGCCTTCCGCAGTGTCGTCCTGCAGCGTTTTAACATGTCCCTGGGCAATGGTCTGGGCCGCCTGGCGGGCCGGGTATTCCGCATCGGCCACTTGGGTGATTTCAACGAACTGATGCTGGCCGGTACATTGTCCGGCGTGGAAATGGGCCTGGCCGCAGCTGGCGTGCCGCATGAAAGGGGCGGCGTTCAGGCCGCCTTGGATTATTTGTCCACGCCGTAAGCGGCAATGACGCCGTGGCCACCGGAGCAATTGTCGATTAACTGGAGACGCAAACGCGAGTCGGGTAATTGGTTCGATCGCTCCTTCTGAAGCTTCTCAGCACATCTCGATTAAATCTGCTCTAACTTATGAGTGCTGACGGACTTGTGCTGCGCCTGGGTCCCGTGATCGATGGCGTGAGTGAACACCGCGACGAATTGGAAGACAGAATTGGTACGCTCGCTCCCCGTGTGGACCGTGGGGACCTGTGCGATATTCGCCTCCCTGACATCAGGCCTTGCCATCCAGGTCTTCTTCCAGGGGCGAAAATTCAGGCTGACCGTCGCGCGCGCCTGCCATGTGGACAACCCGTTGCGGAAACGGAATTTCGACACCCTGTTCGCGAAAACGCTGGTCAATCAGAAATCTAAGGTCGCTGGCGATCATGAGGCGGCTTAGCACATCGCCCGTAAAACAGCGGAGTTCGAAGTCGAGGCTGCTGTTGCCAAAGTCCTTGAACAGCACATATGGCGCCGGATACCTGAAGATCCGATCGTCTTCTTGGGCGCATAGCAGCAGGATCTCCCGGACCCGGCTGGTGTCCGAACCGTAGGCTACGCCGACAGCGACCTCGATGCGGCCATGACGGTCCTTGTGCGTCCAGTTGGTAACCGCGCTGGACAGCAAATCGGCGTTGGGGATGATCACCGAAGCGCGCTGGAAGGTCAGCAATTCCGTTGCCCGTACGTTGATCTTCTGGATAAAGCCTTCATTGCTCCCGACCACCACCCAATCGCCCACTTTTACCGGCCGCTCGATCAGCAATATCAAACCGGAGACGAAGTTGTTGACGATATTCTGCAGGCCGAAACCGATGCCAACAGAAAGCGCGCCAGCGATCAGCGCGATGTTCGAGAGATCAATGCCAACCACGGAGATAGCCAGCGCGGCGGCAATCAGGAGTCCGACATAGCCAAACCCCGACGACAGGGAATTTTGCAGGCCGGTCTCGAGCTGGGTTTGCGGCAACACCTGATCGGTCAGGGCGCGCTGTAAAATCCGCGTTATGACCAGACCGATCAGGAAGACGCCGAAGGCGACGGCGATATCAACCACCGAAATCGTAACGCTGCCGATCTTGAAGCCCTGCAAGAAGCCGCCTAGCCAGCGAGTCAGTTCCTTGATCGGGATGCCCCATATTGGCGCAATCGCGACGGCGCCGATGACGAACAGAACCAGTTCCAACGCGGCCCGGCACCAGAACTTGATCCCTTGCCGCGTTGGGTGTTCCAAACCCAGGCGTTCAATCGCCCACCGCGAGCCGACGGCAAAGCGAATAGATTCGCGCAACAGCCCGCGCAACAGAAACAGGCCGCCAATGACCGTGCCGCTGAAAAGCAGGTTCTTGATTAAGTAGAAGCTGAGTTCGCTGTAACCCAGCAGCGCCGCGGCGATCCCCGCCACGCTGCATAGGGCGATGACGGCGCGGAGTGAGGCCCAGAACGACCGCGACGGCCTCGGCGCGGGCGGTGGCGGCATTGCTGTTTCAGCTTCACGGTCATCGTCCGGCCCGGTCTGTTTCCATAATCGGCCGCGCATCAGCAACAACAGGACGACGCCTGAGAGACTGCCGAGCACCATATTGTAAAAGGAGACAAGCTCTGGTGAGGCAGAGACTTTCGCTGCATCGGGCAGGATGATGTCGATCGCGAGAAAAACCGCGAGAAAATTGATCAATCGGCAAATAGCCTTGCCGTTTCTTGGATCGACCGGCGCCAGTTGCCAGACCGGCGAATACGGCGCCAACACGGCGCGGGGCAGCACGGCCGCCAGAACGATCAGAATGAGGGCGCTGCATGATGCGACGACGAACCTGGCAAATTCGCCGCTGATGTATCCGTCCGGGCTAAGCGTACGCCACATAATCCCGCCCAGAATAAGCGCCGGTATAATACCGCGGGCAGCCCCCTCGGCGATCGCTGCGATGAACCGACGGGCATAACTCGGATTCGTCAGCGCCCTGTTCCGGCCAAAGTATCGCAATAGATAGTGCCGCCCGATCCAGCCGGCCAGGCCGGCCAGCAGCGCGACGATGATGACATGCTTAAAGGGCAGATCCTGGCGCAGCTTGGGTGTCAATCCATCCCACCAGGCCACGGGAAGGTGCGCGATCGCCCGGAGTCTGGCGCCAAGTTCCGGAACGGCGGTTTTTATCGTCGCCGGCAGAAAAGGCAACGGATACTGCGTGACAAGGCTACCGAGCAGGACCTTGCGCGACTTCGAAGAGATGGCTGCCGCCAGCAGTCCCGCACGGGTAACAGCCAACGTCGTCTCGGAGATCCGGGCCCGGTAGAAGCCAATTTCTTCACCATAGGCTTTCCGCTTGGCAGCCAGCGCCGCCGGTTCCGGTTCCGCGCCTTCGCCGGGCGCCGGACCCAGAGCCTCCGTCAGTTGAGCAAGTAATTTCAGCCGCGCTTGGGCATCAACCAGAAATCGGTTCCCCAGATGCTCAATTTCGGCAAGACTTTGCTGATACCGGTCCGCGAGATCCGAATCCAGTGTGGTTTGGCGGGTGAAGGCTTCGACCTGCTTAAAGGTCAGAGCCCATTCATGAACCACGCGATTGAACGACGGCAGCGGTTTTTCCGCCTGCGCGGCAGCCACGCCGATTTCCGCCCCGGCAAAAATTAATATTCCCAAAAAACAGAGAATTCGAAGAACCAAATCCAATCCCCACTTCCAACGTCGGACGCCACGAGAGCACATTTGAACCAAATGTGCTCAGAATATTCAGGACAGTGCAATTGCTGCGGTTAAATTGACTATGCCGTGCCAACAACCGATTTTTACCTGCTTGACAAAAGAACAAAACGTGAATATTGATAATATCAACAAACCCGGCATACGGTCGGCGTTGCGGCAAGCGGCCCTGTCCCTGCCCCGGCAGCCAGACCCAGTGACCGGGTTTCGTTTTTTGTCCGAACTAAATTCGGCACATAGTTTGGTAATGCCGGTGTGAGCATATATCTTCTGTGTTGATTCGTTTCGTCGTGCGGGCCGGGGACCTGGACCCGCGCAAAACTGGATCGGCACAAACAAGGGGCGTTAGATCAAGCAACATGAACGATCTGTTCACACAGTCCAGCGGTTCGAGGTCCAATGTGAAGCGTTCCGGCGACGGGCCGCAGGGCAGTAAGGAAAGCGCCTATTCCGCCAAGGATATTGAGGTCTTGGAGGGACTGGAGCCGGTGCGCCGCCGCCCCGGCATGTATATTGGCGGCACCGACGAACGCGCCCTGCACCATCTGGCGGCCGAGGTGCTGGACAATGCCATGGATGAGGCGGTGGCCGGCTTCGCCAATCGGATCGAGGTGGATTTAGGCGCCGATGGCACCTTGACGGTCACCGACAATGGCCGGGGCATACCCACCGACATCCATCCCAAATACAAACCCAAGTCGGCCCTGGAAGTCATTCTGACGACTTTACATTCAGGCGGTAAATTTTCCGACAAAGTGTATCAGACCGCCGGCGGATTGCACGGCGTTGGCATTTCCGTGGTCAACGCGCTGTCCGAATTCCTATGGGTCGAAGTGGCCCGGGACCGCCAGCTTTGGCGGCAGGAATATAGCCGCGGCGCCCCGACCACGAAATTACAGGCACTGGGCAAGGTTGCGAACCGGCGCGGCACCACCGTCGCCTGCCGGCCCGACCGCGAGATTTTCGGTGCGGGCGCCGCTTTTCTGCCCGCGCGTTTGTACCGCATGGTGCGGTCCAAGGCCTATTTGTTCCGGGGCGTGGAAATCCGCTGGACCTGCGCCGCGGGGCTGATTGCAGGCAAAGATCAAACGCCGTCGGAAGCGACATTGCATTTCCCCAACGGCCTGGCGGATTTCCTGGCCGCCTCCCTGGGAGACGGACCAACCGTCACCCCCCAGCCATTTGGCGGCCGCGCCGCGCTGACCGAAGCCACGGGCGAGGTCGAATGGGCCATGCATTGGCCGGTAGAAAGCGACGGTTTTCTGCATTCCTATTGCAATACCGTGCCGACCAGCGAAGGCGGCAGTCATGAAGCCGGTTTGCGTGCCGCCCTGACCAAAGGCCTGAAGGCTTATGGCGAAATGGTCGGCGTGCGCAAGGCCAGCCAATTGACCGGCGACGACATTCTGGGACCGGCGGCCGCGATGTTGTCAATATTTATCCCCGAACCGCAATTCAGTGGCCAGACCAAGGAACGGCTGGCCAATCCGGAGGCGGCGCGCTGGGTCGAAGCCATTGTCCGCGACCATTTCGACCATTGGCTGTCGGGGGACCCGGAAAACGCAAATCGGCTGTTGGCCTGGGGGATCGAACGGGCGGACGAGCGCCGCCGCCGCCGCGATGAGCGGGATGTCAAACGCAAGACGGCCGCGCGCCGGGTACGGCTGCCCGGCAAGCTGTCCGATTGCTCGCAAAATTCCGCCGCCGGCAGCGAGATTTTTATCGTCGAGGGCGATAGCGCCGGCGGTTCGGCAAAACAGGCCCGAAACCGGACAAACCAGGCAATCCTGCCTTTGCGGGGTAAAATCCTCAACGTCGCCTCCGCCAGCGTGGATAAGCTCAAAGCCAATCAGGAATTGACCGATTTGCTGCAAGCCCTGGGCTGCGCCACCGGAGTACGCTACCGCGAGGAGGATCTACGGTACGATAAAATCATCATTATGACCGATGCCGATGTGGACGGCGCCCATATCGCCTCGTTGCTCATGACCTTTTTCTTCCGCGAGTTGCCCGACCTGGTGCATCAGGGACATCTTTACCTGGCCCTGCCGCCGTTGTACCGCATCAGCCAGGGCGGCAAGACGCTGTTTGCCCGCGACGACGCGCATCGCGAACAACTGCTGGAAACGGAATTCCAGGGCCGCGGCAAGGTGGAGACCTCCCGTTTCAAAGGCTTGGGCGAAATGCCCCCGGCGCAATTGAAGCAGACGACCATGGACCCGGCAAAGCGCACCTTGTTGCGGGTCATTTTGCCCGCAGACAACGGCAAAACCGCTGATTTGGTCGAGCAATTGATGGGCCGGAAGGCGGACGCCCGTTATCGCTATATCCAGGATAACGCCCGTTTCGTCACGGACCTGGATGTTTAGGCGCTGAATTCTTATATGCCGCGATGTGGCCCGAAATTTATGGGAGCCTTGTCGTGACGAATTCTGCCCGCATAACAACCTTCGCCGCTGGAGCATGTTTCCTTAAGACATGCTTGGACTTATTAAGATTAGAGAAATTGAACCAATTACTTAAGTCGCGAAAGCGACTCCGATTAATTGAAAATTGCTCTAGTCTGGTAGCCGCTCTGTTGCTCCTTAGCCAAGTTGCCTGCACCGCCACCATTACCGGCGAGGATCAATATGCCTTTTATGACCCCGACTTGGTGCAATATGTCGCCTCCAGGGGAGACTTTCCCGTGCTGGTCATCGCCAATCCTTTTGGCGCCGGGTCGGACGAGGCTCTTTTGGCGGGCATGCACTTACCTGGCTTTTATCCGCCCGCGCCCTTTAAGGCGACGACGGCCCAGGCCCGGGAAGACGGCCATCTGGTGTTGGTCTTCAATCCCATCCACGCAGCAACCGGCCATGGGATCTGTACCGCGCCGGCGACCCAGACCGCACCGGCGGCCGGCGCGGCGAATACCCTGCGATTGCATGCAACGTTTTGCTACGGCCGCGATGTGGTTAGCGAAGCGGTTTTGGAAATGCCACGTCCGACCGGGCTCGACGGCCCGGGCCTAGGCGTTGCCTTGTCGCAACTGCTGAGCGCATTGTTGCCCTTTCGAAACCGGGACCATGGCGATTGCGGCAGCACATCGGGCGGATTTTGTTGAGTATTTGGAGCTGTTTTCATTTGATGAAGGTCGCGGACACAACTTGGGTAATTGGTTCAATCGGCCTGCTTTGAAGCTTCTGAGCACAATGGGGTCAAATGTGCGGGGTCAAATGTGCGCTTGGGCGCGCGCTACCGTGCCAACCAGTCTCGCAGGGCCTGATTGACCTCGTCCGGGCGCTCCATGGTGCTCAAATGACCGCATTGCTCGATTACGGATAGTCTGGCATCGGGGATCGCGGCCTGCATCTCCTCGTGCCGGGTCAGCGGCGTCAACAAATCCTGACGGCCCACCAGAACCAGCGTAGGACAATCGATCTCGGCCAAATCACGCCGGCTGTCGGGGCGGCCAATGATCGCGGTTTGCTGACGGATAAAGCCATCCCGCCCCACACTCAGAGCCATTTCCTTGATTCTGTTGACCAGAATTTGATCACCCAACCGATCACTGTGAATGAACTGTGGCAGCAGACGATCCGTAACGCCCAGGAAGCGGCCCATCTGCGCCTGTTTAATCATCACCCGGCGCAGCCTGCCCCTCGCCTCGGAATCCGCATTCGCCGTGGTGTCCAATAGCGCCAGACGGTCGACCCGGTGCGGTGCCCGGCGCATGATCTCGAACGCGATATAGCCGCCAAAGGATAATCCGGCCAGGGCGAACCGCGGTGGCGCGGCGGCCAGAATGGCGCCGGCAATTGCACCGATATCGGTATGGCGGGTATGTTCCGCCGTCACGCTTACACGCGCCACATCCGCCAGGCCATCGAGCTGCGCCCGCCACAGGGCATCGGTACAGAGCAGGCCGGGCACCAGGATCAGCGGAATAGGCAACTTGCTATTCATCGTCCAGGAGGCATCCCATAAGGGTCATCGTACCAGTGTCCGCGCCTCCGGCCGGGCAAGACGACAGCCATCAGCGATGCGCGGACATGGGCCTTGATGAAAAGGCCATGGGACCGGGAACCTCGGTTCATTCCCATTAACCCAGGCGCATGCCCGTACCGAGCCCGGTCGCCGCCGCATAGTCGGCGGCGGCCATCTTTTGGCCCTCACCGCGCACGCGCTTGACCAGAATACGGCCGTCGCCGGCCGCGACTTCCATGCCGGCCGCGCCAATTGCCATGACCTCACCGGGGGCGCCGCCGGCGGCGTCGAGGCGGGCGCAGTCGTAGATTTGCAGGCGTTTGCCGTCATGACGGGTCCAGGCGCCTGGTTGCGGATCGGCGCCCCGGATCAGATTGTGGACCGTAGCCACGGATTGGGTCCAGTCGATGGCGACATCGTCGGCGGTGCACCAACTTTCATAAGTGGCTTCGGCTTCGTTCTGGACGATCGCCGGCGCATTGCCGGCCCTGACCAGATCGACGCCTTCCAACATCGCCGCGACCCCCATGGGGAACAGCTTGTCGAAATAGATGCTGCCCAGCGTATCCTCGGGCGTGATATCAACTTCCTTCTGCAATAGGATGGGCCCGGTGTCGAGGCCGTTATCAGGCCAGAAGATGGTCAGGCCGGTCCTCGTCGCACCCTGGATGATCGGCCAGTTGATCGAGCTTGGGCCACGATGCCTTGGCAGAAGCGACGGATGATATTGAATGGTGCCGTGGCTCGGCATGTTCAGGAATTCCTCGGGCACGATCTTGGTCACATAGGCCATGACACAGAGATCGGCTTTCAACGCCTCGAACTCGGCCCAGACTTCGGGCTTCTTGAACGAGGCCGGCTGATAGATCGGGAGGCCCCGATCAAGCGCTGCCTGTTTGATCGGATCGGGCCGCCCGCCTTCGCGGTCCGGCTCGCAATAAACGGCGATGACCTCGTCGCCCCGCGCCAAGAGGGCATCGAGGACGCTTTTGCCGAAAGCCTGTTGACCATTGATGACGATTCTCATGGTTTTATCCCTCACACCTAGCATGCATTCGATCCAAATTTGCTCAGAAACTTCAGAGTAGAGCAATTGAACCAATTATTTAAGTCGCATTCGCAACTCCAATGAATTGAAAATCGCGCTAATGCCCCCGCCATGAATTCGACGCAGATTCACCACGCCAGCGCTGGCAAGGCGTGGTTTTCCCTTGAAGTTCCCACAGCACCGTTCCCACAGCACCGTGTCAATGACACATACAGATGTCCGGTTTTTGTAGCACATTAAATGTCCGCTTTTATTTGCTAGG
>JAQBYC010000212.1 GCA_027623205.1 Pseudomonadota bacterium
TATGTGACGACGTATCAGATAATTTCCGCATCATATCACCCAAGGATTTTCGGGTTCTTAGGTGAGCGGGGTATAGTAGATTTCCTGCGGCCAGAGTTCGATAAAGAAGAAATAAAACCGCCGGGCCGGCAGGTCGATCAAGATGGCCTGATCCGGAGCACCCGGGCCGCGGTCCCAGCGCAACCACGGGGCCAGATAATAGACCGCCAGGGTAACGGTCATGACGGCCCATTTAAGGCTGCGGAAGGTGCCGCGCACCCGGCGCGGAAATATTTTTTCGCGCTTCTTGTAAAGCGCACCGGTTACCCTGGTATTCAGTGCCTTTACATCGACCGTCTCGATGCTATCGATGGCATCGGGCGATGCGGGTTTGTGTGCTGCCGTTTGCACGGCCAATACCGTTACGCGCCGCCGCCCAGGGAATGGACATAGACCGCCAACTGCTTGACGGTGACCGGGTCCAGACGATTGACCCAGGCAGGCATCTTGCCGGAACGGCCGTTGGTAATGACATCCACAACGGCCGGCTTGCTGCCTTCATACAGCCAGATACCATTGCGCAGATTGGGGGCGCCCAGTTCGCTGTTACCCTTGCCGCCCGCGCCATGGCAATCCACACAATATTCATTGAACGGCGCTTTCCCCGGCAGGCGGTCGGCCAGACCGTCATCCCGCGATAGCGCCAGGACATAATCGGCGACTTCGTCAACCTGCCGCGGCTTCAGGATTTCATCCCGGCCAAAGGCCGGCATTTCGTTCGCCCTGGTTTCGTCATGATCGGCGCGAATACCATATTGGATGGTGGTATGGATCTGCTCCAATTTGCCACCCCACAGCCAATCGTCATCGTTTAGATTGGGATAACCTTTGCCTCCCGAAGCACCGGTGCCATGGCACTGGGAACAATTCACGGCAAAGGCCGAGCGCCCGCCGGCCAGCGCAAACTCCAGCAATTCCGGATTGGCCTGAATTTCCGTTAGGCTGGCTTTGGCGGTGCGGGCGATCAGGCCCGCGTGGCCCGCCTTCGCTGCGGCAATCTGATCTGACAATTGCGCCCGTTGTGAATGCCCCAGCAAACCGCGGGTATAGTCGGACAGCAGGGGCCAGGCAGGCATGGCGATCCAATAAGCCACCGCCCAGACGACCGTCGCGTAATAGGTCCACACCCACCAGCGCGGCATTGGTAAATTCAATTCACGGATGCCGTCCCAGTCATGCCCGGTGGTCTCCATCCCGCTGACTTCGTCGATCTGTTTGTCACTCACCGGGCCAATCCTCCAGCAAATCGTTGCCTGCTCATCGGATCAATCCTCCCGCAATGGAATTTTGCTGGCGGCATCAAAACGCTGGCGATTACCCGGCCACAAGGCGTAAATCACCATGCCGATAAACAATAGCAGCAGATAAACCAGTCCATAGGTCTGAGCGAATGCGGAAACGTCCTGATAAGTCATCAAACTCCCCTTTCCTCGAGCAAATTTGATCCAAATGTGCTCGGAAACTCTAGAACAGCGCAATTGCCCAATTACTTAAGTCGCGTTCGCGACTCCAATAAATTGCGAATTTCTCTAACGCAAATTCTCGCCTTCGGCCTTGTAACTGCCGAAATCGACTAAGGTGCCCAGCATCTGAATATATGCAATCAGGGCATCCATCTCTGAAATCATTTTCGGATCGCCGTCGAAATTACGAACCAGCGCTTTTGGATAACGCGCCAAAAAAGCCTCAACTTCGTCACTATCGGGATCAACCTGGGCCGCCAAATCCGACGCGGCGTTGGCGATCATTTCGTCGGTATAAGGCACACCGACGATCCGGTTTGATTCTAAATGTGCCGCAATGTCCGAACCGTCCAGGGGCGTTGTAGCAAGAAAGGGATAGCCGGGCATAACGGAGTCCGGCACCAACGCACGCGGGTCCCGCATATGGGCGTAATGCCACTCATCCGAATAGCGGCCCCCGACCCGGGCCAGGTCCGGCCCCGTACGTTTAGAGCCCCATTGGAACGGATGGTCGTACATGCTCTCGGCGGCCAAGCTGTAATGCCCATAACGTTCGGCCTCGTCGCGCAGGGGGCGGATCATCTGGCTGTGGCAGTTGTAACAGCCTTCGCGGATATAGATGCCGCGACCGGACAGCTCCAATGGCGTGTAGGGTCGCATCCCCTCCACCTTCTCGATGGTGCTTTCCAGATAGAACAACGGCGCCAGTTCGACGATACCGCCGATCGCGACCACCACCAGGACCAGCACGGTCAGCAGGATTGAGTTTTTCTCCACTATCGCGTGCTTGATCATGATGCGGCTCCCAAAGCGGGGGCAGGCTGGGCAGACCGGGCCGGCGCGGCTTCAATCCGAAGATCGCCACGCATGGTGCGCCATAAATTATAGGCCATGATCAAAGATCCAAGCACGAACAACAATCCGCCCAAGGCCCGGATGACATAGAAGGGATGCATCGCCGCCACGGTTTCGACGAATGAATATTCCAGAAATCCCAGTTGATCGTAGGCCCGCCACATCAGACCCTGCAAAATACCCGAGACCCACATGGCGGTGATGTAGAGCACGATGCCCAGGGTCGCGATCCAAAAATGCACACTGACCAGAACCATGGAATACAACCGCTGCCGCCCCCACATGATGGGCACGATATGATACAGCGCGCCGAAGGAAACAAACGCGACCCAGCCCAAAGCGCCCGAATGCACATGGCCGATGGTCCAGTCCGTATAATGGCTTAACGCATTGACTTCCTTGATCGCCATCAGCGGCCCTTCGAATGTGCTCATGCCATAGAACGCGAGAGACACTACCATCATGCGCAGTACCGGGTCGGTACGCAGCTTGTCCCAGGCCCCGGACAGGGTCATCAGGCCGTTGACCATGCCGCCCCACGACGGCATCCAAAGCATGATCGAAAAGGTCATGCCCAGGGTCTGCGACCATTCCGGCAGGGCGGTGTAATGCAGATGGTGGGGCCCGGCCCAGATATAGAGAAAAATAAGCGACCAGAAATGCACGATTGACAGGCGGTAGGAATAGATCGGCCGCTCGGCCCGTTTCGGCACGTAATAGTACATGATCGCCAGGAAGCCGGCGGTCAGGAAAAACCCGACAGCGTTATGGCCATACCACCATTGCGTCAGGGCGTCCTGAACGCCGGCCCAGACACCGTAGGAACGGGTTCCGGTCCAACTGACGGGCACGGCGAGGTTGTTGATGATATGCAGCATCGCCACGGTGACGATAAAAGCCAGATAAAACCAGTTGGCGACATAGATATGAGGCTCCCGCCGCTTCCACAGCGTGCCGAGGAAGACCAGCAGATAGACCACCCAGACCAGGGTCAGCCACAAATCCACATACCATTCCGGCTCGGCATATTCCTTGGATTGGGTAACGCCCAGGACATAGCCGGTTGCCGCCATGACGATGAACAGCTGATAGCCCCAGAATACGAACCATGGCGCCCAGCCACCGGCCAGGCGGGCCTGGCAGGTCCGCTGCACCACATGGAACGAGGTCATCAACAAAACATTGCCGCCAAAGGCGAAAACCACAGCCGAGGTGTGCAGCGGGCGCAAACGACCAAAATTTGTCCAGGGCAGATCGAAATTCAACACGGGATAGGCCAGTTGCAACGCAATCACCAGGCCGACCAGAAATCCAACCACCCCCCAGAAGGTAGAGGCGATGGCGCCGGCCCGGATAATGCCGTCTTCATAGCCGTCTTCGCCGGCCCGTTTGTTTCGGCGCCTCTGCAAAAGGGCGATGCCGGCGATGAAGAACAAACCCATAAGGCCGGCATGAAAACGCATCACCCCATCGCTGGCCTGCATAGCCAGTGACGTTGTGGCAACCGCACCCAGCGCCAGAATCACCATGGACAAAATATGCATCTTAAAGAATCCCCAAACGACGGATGCACACAACGGCGCATTGGCCACCCTGTCAGTAGCGAATGATATGTCCGGATTTTGTAGCAGACGATATGTCCGGTC
>JAQBYC010000065.1 GCA_027623205.1 Pseudomonadota bacterium
AGGGTAAAGGTGCCCGCAAGCGCCATTGCCCGCGTCCTCTAGGCCGCGCCAATAGAGAGCCCGCGTATGTTCAGGTCAAATGGGCTCCAGCCGGCAGAAGCGATCCAGTTCACCGCGTTCAGCCAAGTCCTGGTAGACCGTCAGGTCTTCTACGCTGTCCACCTCCAGCCAACCGCCGCCGATCTTGACGCCATAGACAGGCCAACTCAGATCGCATAGGCGCTGCAAGAAGTCCGTCAGGTACATATTGCCGTGCGCGGCACCGGCATAGTGGGGCAGGCCGGCCATATCATCGTAGACCTGGGCCAACCGGGGAGCCTGTGCCGCCGCCACCTTGATCAAACCCATATACTGCCCCTCAATCTGGTCATAACCGGTCGCTTTCTGGCCTATTTCCAACAACCGGCCGTCAGGGGCCATCACCAGGCTTTCAGCATCTGACAGGGGATCGTCCATTCGGGCCTGCCATAGGGCGCGCCAGTCCGTATTGACCGCCACGGCAATATCGCCGGTCGCCGCCAACAGCGCCCGCAGCACCCGCGTCTCGTAGACGATGTCACTGTAGGCGATCAATACATCGTCACTCCCATCCAAAGCGCCTTGAGCGCAGAACAGGGAATGCACCATGTTCGTGCTGGTAAATTCCTGGTTTACGACCAAGGTATGTGGCCACCCCGCCAGTTGATCTGCCCGATAGCCCCCAACCAGTACGATGTCGTCAATGCCCACTGCCGCCAGAGCCGCCAATTGCCGGCTCAAAAGCGGTTTACCGGCCAGTTTCACCAGACATTTTGGTCGATCATCGGTGAAGGGGGCTAAACGGGTCCCCTGGCCTGCCGCTAATATTATCGCCCGCATCACACCTCACAGCCCCAATACTTGCGCCGTGAAGGCCAGATCTTCTGCCCGGGCGGGAGCCTCCCGCTCGGGATGCCACATGATGCCATGGCACATAGCCTCGGTATGGGCAAAGGCCTCCACATCACCGTTTTCCGCCCAAGCCAGGCAGCGCAGAGAGGGCGCCAGGCCTGCTAGGGGAACGCAAACATCGTGATAACTATTGACCCGCCATTGATCAGGCCAATGGCTGGTATCGGTGACCGAGATCCGGTGGTCGACGCCGGCATGACCGGTGGTGCGTTCCACACGACCGCCCAAAGCCACATTGATCATCTGCATACCCCGGCAAATTCCCAACAAGGGCAGGCCACGCGCCAAACATTGCGTGATCAGATCCCGCTCCAGACGATCCCGCTCGGGCGCCACATTGGCTGCCTCGGGCGCCGCCGCCACATCGTTGCCTCCCGTCAGGACGATGCCATCCAACGCCAAACCTTCCAGCAGGACCTGGGCCGATGCAGCGCCATTTGGCAAAGGCACCGCCAGGGCGCCTAGTTCGGCAAAAAGTGGCTGCCAACGTTGATCAAGGCCGTCGCGCCGTTCGCCACGGTCACCGATCACGTCAACCCGTTGGGTTAGGCCGATGCGCCGCATTGATTCGTGCCCTTCATGCCTCTCCAATGGGTCCGCTGCAATTGACAAAATATCGCCGCGTGATGGAAACTCTGCCCTGCGCCCGCAAGGCAGTCATAGCACAAAGTTTCGACGACAGCTGTTATTGTTGATGCCCCGCTTGGGTGTCTCTCGACAAACTACGATAAAATGAGCGATGAGACTGTGCGGGACATTTTGCCGACCCACAACCTATGCCCCGAGAAAATGCCTTGGATGCGAAACCCCGTTCAAGCCATCGTGAAAGAACGTGAAAACAGCACCACACAGTCCTTCAGATCAATTATTGCGCTTAATCTCCGAATTCACCAATCGTTGCCCCGATGTAAATATCCACAGACCCCAGCCAACAATTCAAGAGCCTGCTTTCCCTCTTTTTAGAACCTAGATGATCGGGTACTTTCTTTCGTGGGCGACCCATTTGGCATAAAATCAAGGCTCAATATTCCCCCTCAAACAGATGCTACGGTAGGTTGGGTTAGTTTGGCCTTGACGATCGCAAAATTAATGACAACAACCAACCATTGGGCTCATTGAGCGCGCCGACAATTAACATTCGTTTAGCAAAGGTCTTTAGATATTGGTTACGACATTTCCCAAAGTGGGCGGTTCGGCGCCGTTTGCCTTTGGCACGAAGGCGGAAACCCTGGCCCGTATCGCGCCGCATCTGAAACTGTTCGTAGTTCCTCATTCACGCTATTTCAACATTAGAGAATGGCGCATGGACCCTAACGCGGTGTTGCGTGATTTGGCCCAGCATTTCAGCGAAGAAAAAATTATCGTCCGTTCCTCGGCCCTTGCCGAGGACGGCGCGGAACATAGCATGGCGGGACAGTTCCAGTCGGTGGCGGATATCCCATCCGGCCAGCCTGCCCACCTACGCGATGCCATAGAGCGGGTAATTGCCTCGTACGGTCGCGACAGGGCGGCGCAAAATCCAGATGACCAAGTTCTGGTTCAATCAATGTTAAGTGATGTCTTAATGAGCGGTGTGTTGTTCACTAGGGACCTCAACACTGGCGCCCCCTACTATGTTATCAACTACGACGACGAGACCGGACGCACCGATACGGTAACCTCCGGCGGGGCCTATTCAAACCGTACCCTGATCGTCCATCGCGGCGCCCTTGCGGCTGTAAAGTCCGAACGCTTTCAGGTTCTGCTCGCCGCAACAACCGAGTTGGAGGCAGCGATCCCCGACCAAGGCTTGGATATTGAATTCGCCGTGGACCAGGCGCTGAATGTCTATTTGCTCCAGGTTCGACGCATGACTGCGAACGCAGTGGCAAGTCCGGAATTGGCGCGGTGGATTGACGAAGCAGCAAGCCGCATCCAGGCCTTCGTACAAGTTCGTTTCGCGCCTATGTCAGGGGTTCGTGGTCGTCGCTCCATCTTTGGCCAGATGCCCGATTGGAACCCGGCCGAATTGATCGGACGGGCGCCGCGCCCTCTGGCCCTGTCCCTATATCGGTATTTGATCACTGACCGGGCATGGCGCCAGGCCCGGGCGCAAATGGGCTATAGCGAACCTCTCGGCATGCCCCTGCTGGTCTCTTTGGGCGGTCAGCCCTATATCGATGTGCGGCTGAGTTTTCATTCCCTGCTGCCGGCGGATCTGGACGATGCCATTGCCGAAAAGCTGGCCAACGCCTGGCTCGACCGTTTGGCTGATTCTCCGCACCTCCATGACAAGGTTGAGTTCGACGTCGCCATCACGGCGCTTAGCTTTGATTTTGAACAACGGTTGGCGGCGCAATCTCCCGGTGCCCTGACTGCTGAGGAAACCGGATTCTTCCGAAGATCTCTGGCCAAGCTGACCGGCGCCTTGCTGCGGGGCGAGAGAGCGCCCCTGGCAGGGGAGTTGGCGAAGATTGAGCGCCTCGGCCAACAACGGCAGTATCTGGCGCAAAAAGGCTCCATAGATCTGGCGGGCGTGGCGGCCCTGTTGGAGGATTGCATTGCGATGGGTACAATACCTTTCTCAATCCTGGCGCGACACGCCTTCATCGCGCAATCTATGCTGCGGTCGATGGTGACGCAGGAAATTCTTACCGCTGATGAAGCGGCCCGTTTCATGGGCTCTATCCATACGGTTGCGGGCGAAATGGCGGATCACTGCCGTGACCTGGTCGCCGGCGACTTGGAACGGGACGCTTTTCTGGAGCGATATGGCCACCTGCGGCCGGGTACATATGACATCCTTTCCGCCCGCTATGATCAGCGAGGCGATTTGTTTGCGGGCGCCACCGGCTTAGCTGACCCCGAAAAGCCGGCGGCATTCATGCCAACGACGGGACAAATTGAACGAATCGATAGGTTGCTGGATCGCGAAGGTCTGGGCCTGAATGCGGCGGAATTGTTCAATTATATCCGCCAGGCAACAACAGCGCGGGAATATGCCAAATTCGTCTTTACCCGCAATATCTCGGATGCTTTGGAAGGCATAGCAGCCTGGGGGGAAGGCGTTGGCCTGAACCGTGAAGAACTATCCTATCTGGATATCCATGACATTCTGAATACCTTGGTGGAAATCAATGAGGGGGATGTAGAGTGTCATTTGCGACCTCGGGTGGCGGAAGGATGCCGGCGCCACGAGATCACCAAGGCTTTGCGCCTACCTCAAATTATGACCGACGCCGCCGATATTTTCGTAGTGCCGTTGCGCCTGAGCGAACCCAACTTCATCACCCATAAGAGCATTCATGGCCACACCGTGAAGCTTGGCAGCCATGACAAAGTGCCTGATAATATGGTCGGCGCGGTGGTCCTGATCGAAAATGCCGATCCGGGTTTTGACTGGATCTTTGCCTACAATATTGTCGGACTGGTGACCAAATACGGCGGCGCGAACTCCCACATGGCAATTCGTTGCGCCGAGTTCAACATTCCGGCGGCTATTGGCTGTGGCGAGCAGATTTTTGACCGATTATGCGCCGCCAGCAGTATAGAGCTCAATTGCGCCGCAAACCATGTATCCCCCGCTGACGGTCTGCGGAGTTGAGAGAGGTGCTATGATCGTTTGGTTGGTTGGCCTGTCAGGTGCCGGAAAGACCACTATCGCGCGGGCGTTGCATCGCCAATGGCAGGCTGAAGCCCCCGGCACGGTGTTGATAGATGGCGACGAGGTGCGCGAGATTTTTAGGTACGACCAGGGCACCGAGCCCTATACGCAACAGGGGCGCCGGGTGAACGGCGAACGCATCGCCGCCATGAGTGCCTGGCTGGACAGCCAGAATATCAATGCAGTGGTCAGCATATTGTGCATCTTCCCTGATATCCTGGCCGCCAACCGGCACCGCTATAGCAACTATTTCGAGGTTTTCGTGGATGCCCCCCTGGCGGCGCTGGAAGCCCGGGACGGCAAGGGCCTGTACACTGCCGCCCGGCGCGGAGATATGGCGAACGTGGTGGGGATCGACATTCCCTTCCCCAAACCGGCACAACCCGATCTGGTGGTCCGCAATGACGGCCCCAGCCTGGATGGGGAGGCCGTAGCCGCCGATATTCTAACCAAGATCAGGGCCTGATCGATGATCACTTATCCTTATGCCACAGGTGATTTGATCGAAACACCCAACACATACTTTTACAGCGAATATGCCGGGCACGATTTTATCATCGCCTGGCGTCATGAAAGGGCGACGGTCCTGGCCGAGTTGCCCGAAGCCGTGCCGCCCGCACCGGCCAAGCCGGCGGATCCGGCATCCCGTCGGAGCGCCGAACTCCTGGAACGCGCCCTTGGTGGCGATATTTCGTTGCGGGAGGCGTTCATCAAGAAATTCGAAATCCATAAGCGTGTGCATGACGGCTATGACGAGAGCTTCCGCGCTTTGGATAAAGCGGCGCGTCGCTCCTTACCCCTGTATCTGCGGGCGGCAGATCTGTTCCAGGCGGTCTATGAAGAGAGCCATGCCCTGCGTCATCTGAACGCCTATCTGAAGTGCCTCGATACACTTTGCGCCGAGGCGGCATCCCTATCCGCGGAGCTATCGGCCCGTCTAGCCTGGCACCTGGACCGGGAAGCATCCTATATCGATGCCCTCATGACCAAGCGGGGGATCGCGCCATGAGCCCAATGAAGGTTGGTGGCATCCTGTTTCTGGCCGCGAACACTCCGCGCAGCCAAGCCTATGCGCAGGCCTTTGCCGCCCGTGGTATCGATTTGGCGCATGTGATCCTGTTCGACCGCCCCGGCGCCGCGCAGCCCGGCAAAGCTGATTTGCCCAACCGTCCCGACAAGACCACCGCGGTGCCTCTACCCGATCCGCACATACCGCTCACTCAGTCCCTGAATGCCCTGACGGACCGGGTGGAACGCATTGAGGCCGAGAGCGTGAACGACCCCGCGATCCTGGCCGCGGTTCGGTCCGCGGCAGCGGACCTAGTGATCTATTCAGGCTATGGCGGACAATTGGTCAGCGCGGAACTTTTGTCCCTGGGTCCACCGTTTCTGCACGCCCATTCCGGCTGGCTGCCCGATTACCGCGGCAGCACCACGATTTACTACAGCCTAGTGGCTGGCGAAGGCTGCGGCGTGTCGGTGATCGAAATGGTGCCGGCCATCGATCAGGGTCCAATCGTGGCCCGCCAGCGCTATCCGGCCCCGCCCGTGGGCGTGGATATTGATTATTTCTATGATTCCGCTATCCGCGCCGATCTGATGGCAGAGGTCGCGGCGCAATGGCAAAAGCAGGGTCATCTCGAACACGTCGAGACAGGTGGCGTAAGTGCCGATTATTACGTCGTGCATCCGTTGTTGAAGCACCTAGCCCTGCTGGGCCTTAAAGACGACCGGGCAGATGCTGCGGGAGAGAGCGATGCGGATTAGCTATCGCGCCCATGGCGGGGCCCAGGATTATTGGCAACGCCGTTGGGATGACGTTGCGGTGGACAGCGGTTCGATCAATTTGGACCGTTATCCGGGGCGTTTTGCCGAGCATGCCCTGAAACTTGCCAGGCCGGCCGGGCCGGTGCTGGAGGCGGGTTGCGGAGCCGGCCGCGTGCTCCGCCATTACCACGAACGCGGCGTCGAGATCATCGGCCTGGACTTTATCGCCTCGGTGCTGGCGGCCATTCATCGAGAAGATGCGCGAATTCCACTAGCGGCCGGCGATATCACCAACCTGCCTTTTCCTAACGAGACATTTTCCGCTGTGCTGGCATTTGGTCTCTATCACGGCCTGGAGGCGGGCCTGGATGAGGCCATGGCGGACACCCGGCGGGTCATCAAGACGGGTGGCGTGCTTTGCGCCAGCATGCGGCTAGACAATCTGCAGAACCGTATGACCGACAGATTGGCGGGAACCTCCGCCTCTTCCGAAAGGCTTCGGTTTCACAAACTCAACCTGACGACAGCTGAATTCAAAGCCCTGGCGACCCGCGCCGGATTCGAAGTGGAAACCGTTCAGTATGTCGAAAACATGTCATTCCTATATAAATTCCCCGCCTTACGCCACGCCAGCCAGCGGGTCTTCCGCGAAAACGAGGCCCGGGGAAAGGGTTATCGCTTCAACCTGACCGGCAACATTCTGCAACGTGGGGCCATGGCCATCGCTCCAGCCCAGATGGCCAACCTCGCTGTCATTACGGCACGGGCGATCTAAGCAGATCTTTCGGATTGTAGAACTGGGCCGGTGATCGACTAAGGATGCCGAGGTAACGGTCGGAATGTGCGGTGCCCGAGGTTCGATGACGATAAATAGCCGGCTATTTTAGGGCACCGCGAAACCGGCCATAGACACGCTAAAACACCGCAACTTCCGGTATTATGATTTATCTGATTGCCGCACTACTCGAAATTTTGTTAAATTCGGCTTTAGATTTCAAGGAGCTGTAATAAATGAAATTAATAAATAGTGTATTGGATAAACTGTTTATAGTTTTTGGGTGTATAATACTGATATTTATTTTGTTTGTACTGGTAAATCATAAATCCTATTTGGTCAATGATAAGGGAATTGCTCTTTATCTTGCGTTGCCGATATCATGTGTTGTCGGGATTTTTACCGCCTTTTTTCTTCCATCAGGTTGGCGCAAGGCGATATTTCTTTCCGGCATTTGTTTGATTGCAGCTCTTTATGCATTCGAGACTTGGCTATGGTTTGATGAGACGCGCGATCGCCTCCCGTCCAATGCTGACCGTAGAACAAATACGGAAGTCGTGGCTGAACTGAGGCAGACCGGCGTTGCCGCCCAGGGTTATTTCAGCTCACAGATGATTAGCCGTATAGCTCCGGAAGGGCTGGATACGGCTTCTGGACGGCCGGTTTTGCCACTAGGCGGCGTTTCCAATGTCTTGACGGTTTATTGCAACGACACTGGCACATGGCGAACATATCAGAGCGGCAAGTATGGTTTTCCGAACCCAAGGGATGCATGGAAGTGGGAGAATGTTGAAATTATTGCGGTGGGCGATTCTTTTACGGCTGGCGCATGTGCGAGCGAAGGACGAGAATTCGTAGGATTGATCCGGGATGCGTTTCCCCGCACGATTAATCTCGGCACGGGAGGAAATGGCCCGTTGGCTGAGTTGGCCTCCCTTCGGGAATATGCCGCGTCCCGCCAGCCCAAGCTTGTCTTATGGTTCTATTACGAGAATGATCTTCAGAAAGACCTATTCCGAGAGAAAAAGAATTCCATCCTCATGCGGTATCTCGAACCGAACTTCAGCCAAAACCTTGCTGACAGGCAGGAGGAAATCGATGTCGCCCTCATAAACTTGGCCAAGCTCCCGCGCGACGAGTCTACTGTCAAGAAGGCTGCTGCTCCACCTGAAACATCACGCGGTATATTCGATTTCATTCGCTTCAGCGAGTATGGCTCGTTCTTTTCCCGCGTGCCGGGACTAACGTTGCCGCGGACCCGAATTCATTTTGGACTGGTTGGCGGCGGCGGCGAATGGCCCGACCCCGAAACTGAGCTATTCAAGCGGATAATGACCACCGCAAAACGTGAGGTGGAAAGCTGGAACGGAGAATTGGTTGTTGTGATACTTCCTAGTTGGGAAAGGGTTATCAGAGGGCTCGAAACCAAAGACAGGCATTTGAACGAAGCCCGGACTGTTTTCGCCGATTTGAACCTTTCAATAGTGGATATGGTACCCGTGATGTCCGAGCATCCCGATCCGCACAGTCTCTGGCCAAACCGGGGTCTGGGCCATTATGGCGAAGCTGGTCACCGCCTTGTCGCGGAAACGGTGCTTCAATGGCTGGCTCGCGCCAACCCTAAGTTGAAATAGCTTTGTATTGGCAACGCGGTTTGGATAGAATCATCATAAAATCTACGGTCATCTAGGAATTACCCATTAATTCGGCAAGGCATGACAGTCCTACACAGGTGACAATCAAGGCGGGCGCATTTTCAACTCTCGTTGGATCAGCACCGGCAAATGATTACGGGGAAGAATTTTGCGTATCACCGCCTTTGTAATAACCTTTGCGCTTCTTGCGCTGATACCAGTGGTGCTTAAAGGAATCCCGTTCTCGCGCACCGCCTTTTCCGACATCAGGCCCGATGTTTTCAAACGCATGACGGTGCTGCATCCCTACGACCTCGCATCAGTCAAAGTGAACCACGCCCTGTCGAAGCCGCGTTTCGACGTCGGCGTCTTCGGCAACAGCCGCGTCGTCGCGGTCGGCGTGAAACACCTAGATATTGGTGATCGATCGTTCTTCAACTTTGCCGTACCTGGCACCTCGTTGCGTCAGTCGGTCAATTTGGTCGATGAGCTGGCGGCCCACGGAAAGGCGCCTAAACTGTCAATCATCAGTTTCGACAATCTCGAAATCGATCAATACGGCAATGCTTATTATCCGTCGGCATTTTCACGTTGGTGGCAGGCCGGACGGGACGCATTTTGGGCGCTTGTTAACAGGCCCGGCGACATGTTGCTGTTAGCCCATATTGTGCTCGACCACATTTACGCTGAATGGGAAGCATTGACGGACACTTGGAATGCCAAGAGCCTATGGGCACGGGGGGCAATCCAGGCACCGTCCTTGGTGCCGCCGCTGTCGAAGCCACGACATGCGTACATTTCAGACGGCAGCCGGCCCGTGAAAATTCCGCAGAATAACTCCGTTGACCGATTTGAGCGCCCCCAGCAGCGAATGATATTGTTGTCACCCTATATGGCGCGGGACATCGAAAGACTAGCGGCGCTGGACGGCCAGTCGACACGAATTCTGATTTACGAGACACACCTGGAAACGAAAAGCGCATCATATTTCGATGCCAATCCGAGTGATGCCGTAATCGAGAAGCGACGGCAATTCCGAACGGCCTGCGAAAGGTTCGGCATCGCTTGCTATACTGCAAAAGAACGCCCGCTGCCTGAGAATGGTTCGCCATGGGAGGACTGCTGCCATGCGCCTGCGGATGCGATCGGCCAGCTGATTTCAGGACTTGTACGGAAACATGCGACGCCATGATTTTCAATGATTTCCGATTTCTGTTCGTATTTCTTCCCGCTATCGTAATCGCCTGCTATTTTCTCGTTCCGGCGACACGGCGTCGAGACCTGCTGCTTGCGGCAAGCCTGCTATACTATAGTTTTTCCGGAATTGAGCATACGATCATCCTGGTGGCAGGTGTTGTCTGGGTCTACGCCATATGCCGTAGCGACGCCATCAAAGACAACGGCTGGCGTTTGACGGTTGCCGTTATCGGCCCGGCGGCGGCACTGGTCTATTACAAATATTGGACATTTATCCTGAACTCGGCATGGCAGTTCTCGGACGCCGGCGCGACACGGCCTTTTTCAATTTTTGAGAATGTCATTTTGCCAGCCGGCATCTCCTTTTTCACCTTCCAAATGATCTCGTTCGCCATCGATCGTTATCGGGGCAACATCCGCGAGATGCCACCCTTTCGTTCATTTGCATTGTACATCAGCTTTTTCCCGCAACTGGTGGCCGGGCCAATACTGCGTTTTGACCATGTCAAAGGCGCGATCGACAATCTGTCCCGCTTTGCACCCTCGCGCAAAGATTTCGCTGATGCCATGGCCTATATTGTTTTTGGCCTAATGGTCAAAGTACTGCTGGCGGATAGTCTGTCCAGGATCATGACGCCGATCATAACCGACCCTGGCGCATTGAGTATTGGCGGCGGCGCCTATGTCGTACTGGGCTACAGTTTTCAGATCTATTTTGATTTTTATGGTTATTCACTGATCGCGATAGGCCTGGGCCGGTTATTCGGGTTTCGATTTCCTGACAATTTCTTACGCCCATACGAAGCCAACAACCCGAGGGATTTCTGGCGTCGCTGGCATGTCTCATTGTCCTATTGGATACGTGACTATCTTTATCTCCCACTGGGCGGCAATCGGCGTTATGCGTTGAATATTGCAATCGTCTTCGGCGCCTGTGGACTGTGGCACGGTGCGGGGTGGAATTTCGTCGTCTGGGGGCTGTATCACGGCATCCTTGTTGCCGGTTACAGCGCGGTAGCGCCGTGGTGGGACCGGCTGCCAACGCTACTTCAGCGAACGCTCAACTTCACTCTGGTATCGCTTGGTTGGCTGCTATTTCTGTTTGATTTCGCCGCTGCCAAAGCTTTGTTCCTCAGTTTATTGGGCCAGGGGACGGGCTTGGTGGCGGCACCCAATTTTTGGAATTGGATCATATTGCTGACCGCCGCAGCGATTTGCTTCGGCGCCAACTTCGAGCGTTCCGTTGGGCGGGACTGCTCCAGGCGAGGAATTGGAATCGCTTACGGCATTGTTCTAGGTGCGATATTCTTTTTGACCATGTTGTTCATCGACATATCGCAAACCTTCATCTATTTTCGATTTTAAAATGAAGGAATTGTCGATTTGATGGCCCTCGGTTTCACCGGCAAAAGCCTGACTCGCGCGCCGAATTATCCTCGGTCATAAGGACAACCTGCGCTGGTTATGGTCCCGCATGGACCAGTTTTCACTCGCCATTGGCGCAAGCCCGCCGAGGCACGAATATGGTCTGAGGATGTTGTAGATAAACCGCCACTCTTCAATGATCCAGCATGCCCCGGCCGTAACTGGTGAAATGATGTGCGTTGAGGCGTCTTGACAGACGGCACCTGTGCTATATCGGATCAATCGTCTCATCTATTATGGTTTCGACAGGCGTTAGCAGTCTCGCATGAAGACGCGCAATGTACTCCCCAAGTATGCCGATGAACAATCCATTCAAACCGATGCTCATGATCAGCAAAATCGTGAGAGTCAGGAAGCCTGGAGGCCAGCTCGAGCCCAGCGTAAGTTTCACTACGACATAAGAAACCGCCAACAACAGTGAAATGATCGTCAAGGCAAACCCAAGGTAGCTGGCGTATCGCAACGGGGCAATCGAGCTGCCGATTATGGCGTCGACCGCCAAAAGCGACAAAGCCTTGAAATTGAACTTACTCTTGCCTTCCCGTCGCGGATCACGGTCATATTCGATGCCGATTTGATTAAACCCTATTTCCGCTATACGGCCTCTCAGATAAATTTTAGGGTCCTTTATCTTATTCAGCTCATTGATGATGCGCCGGTCAATAAGCCGGAAGTCGCCCGCGTTCCTAGGCAAATGCTGCTCACTCAAGGAATCCACTATGACATAAAAAAATCGACGGGCGAAATGCAGCAATTTGGACTCTTGCCTTTGTCTTCGGATGCCATATACGACTTGATTTCCCGCCTCCCACAATCTTAAGAAATCAGGGATGAGTTCGGGAGGGTCTTGCAAATCACAATCGAGCTGAATAGCCACATCTCCGCGGCACTTCGAATAACCGGTATGAATTGATCGCTGATAGCCAAAATTCCGAGAAAATCGAAATGCCCGAACCCTTGGGTCAGTCGCGGCTAATTCCTTAACACATTCAAAAGTTCTGTCAGTACTTCGATTGTCGGTAAAGACAAACTCGATGTTGTAGCGATCTGATACCTTCGATGTGACCTCAATGACTTTATCGTACAGCGCCTTAACATTGCTTTCCTCATTGTAGACAGGGACGACGATAGAGAGGAGCACGCGCTCATTTTGTTCGCCTTCGTCCGGAAATTCCGCAGCGCCTTTATCCGCCACAAGATCGCGTTCTTCGGATTTCATCAATGCAATATCCTATGCCTGTGAAATTCTGAGGCCGTATTGATTAAGTAGTTCCAAAAGGCCCTTGGACAATGATATATTGGGGTGCCAGCCGGGTAAAGGCGCGCCGCCACGGTAAGGTATCATGATTTGCGATCGGCCATAAGGAAACCGCCCCCAGTCGACTTCAATCGGCGTCGCCAAAACTTTATTCACTAAGCCGATCAATTCTTTTAGTGAAACAAAGGCCAGGGGATTTAGGAAGCAGACCTGATGTCCGAATAATTCGTCGCGATTTAAAACGCGACGACCCGCCGAGACAAACCCAGAAACAACATCGTCGATGTGTATTGGGCCGATAATCTGGTCGCCGGGCGTCGCTTGCACTATTGTGCCAGTTTTCGCCATTTCGAGGATATTGGTTAGGAATTTCCCGCGCCAGTCATAAGCGCCATAAACGTCGTAAAGCACTAATGTAATGGCGCCAAGATCGAAATTGTCGGCATAATAGGTGACGATGTTCTGAAAGGCACGCTTTGTCGCTGCATAGTAAGTGTTGGGCTTAAATTCTCCATCTGGACCATATTCCCAATATGATCCGACGTTGACGAATGAGGTAATATTATTCGCGGCCATTGCCTCCAAGATACGGCAACCAAATTCGATATTGCTCTCGCGGACATTCTGTAGTGAAATTGACTTTTCTGCACGTTCCACTTCTGCCGCCAAATGCACAACAACATCCGGCTTGATTTGGCCAATTATCTCATGAATTCTTCCGGCCTCACCGCTGTAGGTGTGAGCCTGGACCCGGGCATCAAGCACCGCCAGATCACTTGAAGGCCGGACAATTGCATGCACATCATAACCCAAACCGGCCAGCGCAACCGCCAATTTTGATCCGATGTACCCCGTGGCCCCTGTTAGCAGATAATGCAAAAAATATTCCCTGGCTAGTCTTTGCCATCTGGCATGGTCGGCCCGCACAGTTTTCTTGAATAGTCAGCTATTTGATTCTCGGTCAAATCGATCATTAGCGTCTTACTGCCGCTATCATAAAACGCCTTATACCAATCGATGGACATCTGCACCGCCTTCATTGCGCTGAGTTTAGGCTGCCAATTCAACAGTTGCCGCGATTTAGTAGAATCTAGCGCCAGAATATTTGCCTCGTGCCGGGCGGCATCTGCTTCATGAAGCCGAAAACTGAGGGCGCCATCCCAACAATCCGCAACCATTTCAACGATTGATTTTACCGAAATCAGGCGTTCGTTCGAGGGGCCAAAATTGAATGCCGTTGCATAATCCTTATTTCCCGAAAATAGATTTTCCGCCAACAGCAGATAACCGCAAAGGGGTTCGAGCGCGTGTTGCCAGGGGCGAATGGCGCCCGGATGGCGAATTTCCAATTCCTGCGCTGATGTTATCGCCCGGATGCAGTCGGGCAATAAACGGTCGTCCGCCCAGTCACCCCCGCCAACAATATTACCAGCTCTTGCGGTAGCAACGGATATCTGGCTGTCATTTGAGAAGAACGAATTTCGGTACGCGGACGCAACAAATTCGGCACAAGCTTTGCTGGCACTGTATGGATCGTGCCCGCCCAAAGCTTCGGTTTCCCGATACGCCCAGAGCCACTCCCTGTTTTCGTAAACTTTGTCCGTGGTGACACAGACGATGGCCCGCAATGCCGTTAGGTCGCGGCACGCATCCAAAAGATTGGCCGTGCCCATGACATTCGTACTGAACGTTTCCAGAGGCGTGATATACGACTGCCGCACTAGCGGTTGCGCAGCCAGGTGGAAAACGATCTCTGGTTCGAATTCAGACAGTTCTTCTTGCAGATTCTCTTTGTCGCGAATATCGCCAATTTTGCTTTCGCAGGACTGCGCCAACCCAAGGACCTCAAACATGCAAGGATCGCTGCTCGGTGCAAGCGAGTAGCCGCAAACTCGCGCGCCTAACGTCGTTAGCCAGAGTGACAGCCAGCAGCCCTTGAATCCCGTATGACCGGTAAGGAAAACCCGTTTCCCGCGCCAAAAATCCGGAGAGGGCACAGCGCCTTTGGCCGATCGCGCTAAATCCGCGGTCACCAGATTTTCCATGGCGCGGCGCCGTCATCCCAAAGCTGCTCCAAAAGGCGTTTTTCACGCAGTGTGTCCATGGGCTGCCAAAATCCCTCGTGTGAATAAAACATCAGTTCGCCAGCCTCGGCTAGACGCTGCATTGGCTGCTGTTCCCAGCTGATGTGGTCCCCGTCGATAAAGTCAAGTGCCGAAGGCTCCAACACAAAAAATCCACCATTAATAAATGATTCGGAACTGACGGATTTTTCGCGCACTTCGCTGACCGCCCGTCCTGTCGTGCTCAAAACGCCAAACCGACCCGGTGGGTTGACCGCAGTCACTGTCGCCTTCTTTCCATGCGATTGATGGAATTCAATCACCGCACCGATATCCACATCTGCAAGACCATCCCCATAGGTCATGCAAAAGGCGTCTTCGCCCAAGTAATTTCGCACCCGTCTTAACCGCCCACCGGTCAGCGTCGTCGCGCCCGTATCAAGCAGCGTTACACGCCAGGGTTCCGCAGCGCTGTGATGGACTTCCATACTGTTGTCCGACATGTCAAACGTTACATCGCACATGTGCAGGAAATAATTGGAAAAGAATTCCTTCAGTACATAGCCCTTGTAGCCCAGACAAACAACGAACTCATTTATGCCATAATGACTATAAATCTTCATTATGTGCCAAATTATTGGATTGCCGCCAATCGTGACCATAGGCTTTGGAATAGCATCTGTTTCTTCACTGATACGAGTGCCGAAACCACCCGCTAGAATAACCGCCTTCATGAGGTCAACCTCTTTACCATCTCTGTAAACACCTCGGCAATATAGCTTCTTTCCGCATGGCCAATACCGGGCCATACGCCAATCCAAAATGTATCGTTCATGACAGTGTCTGACACGACAAGGGGCGAGGCAACGCGATGTTCAACCCCTTCAAATGCCGGTTGCCTTGTTATATTCCCTGCAAAAAACAAGCGCGTCCCTATGCGATGGCGTTCGAGATAATTGACCACGTCCCGGCGGCGCAGCGGCGAATCCTGCCGGATGGTGATCAAATAGCCGAACCAGCTTGGATCCGAACCCGGAGTCGCACTCGGCAATATAAAATGTTCATCGAGTCCTTCCGATTTGAACGCATTTGAAAAATAGTCAAAATTGTCGCGACGGGCGGCAATAAAATCGTCAACTTTGGCAATTTGACTTAGGCCAACCGCCGCATTCATGTCAGTTGTTTTAAGATTATAACCAAGATGGGAGTATGTGTACTTGTGATCGTAACCAACCGGCAGATCGCCAAGTTTCCAGCCAAAGCGGTTATTACAGGTATTTTCTTGCCCGGGCGGACACCAACAATCACGGCCCCAATCACGGAATGATTCAACAAGACGGGCAAAAATTTTGCGGTTCGTCATTATGGCACCGCCTTCACCCATCGTGATGTGGTGTGCTGGATAAAAGCTTAAGGTCGACATATCCCCCCAAGAACCCACACTTTTTCCGTCAAATGTGGCCCCCAGAGCGTCGCAGCAATCCTCGATCAGAAAAAGATTATGTCTATCGGCAATCTCCTTCACCGCAGGCAGGTTGAAAGGGTTTCCCAAGGCGTGGGCTAGTATTATCGCCCGCGTCTTCTGCGTCACTGCGGCTTCAAGTTGCGATACATTTACGTTGTATGTCCCCATTTCAATGTCGACGAACACCGGCACGCATTGATTCTGGACTATCGGCGCTATGGTGGTTGGGAATCCGGCGGCAACAGTCAAGACTTCGCTACCGGGCAAAATGCGTCTGTCTCTGAGTTTGCGTGACGTCAGGGCTGAAAAGGCCAGAAGGTTTGCCGCCGATCCCGAAACCGTCAAAAGAGCGCGTTTGACATTCATCTTTTTGGCCAGCGCCGCCTCGAAATCGCTAGCGAATCGTCCCGTCGTCAGCCACATATCCAGAGAGGCATCGACCAGATTTACCAGATCATCCTCGTCAATGATTTTTCCTGAGGGCGGAATATAGGTCTCGCCGGGAATAAAATCAGCAGTAGGCTTTCCCGCCATAAATCTGCGGCAGGATTCCAGTACATCTTCACGATCAGTAACGGTCATAGATTTTTTTCTCTCCGTTTCGTATGGCGTCTGGCATCTCAATTATAGCCAGAATGTCAGCCAGCCGAGCGAACTCAATAAAAATTATCGATGCGAACTCGCTTGGCCATACTGTCAAATTGAAACGAATGAAATTGCGTTTACTTGACGCCGGCTGGCCCAATAGGACATTACGATTCCTAAACGACATATAGCACGAAAATATTCGCAGAACAGCAGGCTCCATCTCGCCGAACCGATTAATTCATGATTGCTCATGAATTTGTCGGCAAAAAACTCTTAACCAATTGAAATATATTTGTTTTCTGGAAACCAGCCCGAAACGACTGGGGCAGGGCCATCCAAAGCTCAACAGAACGGAAAGTATCGCGAAAATCAGCCGTTCGTCTTCTGTCACGGACAAAGGTTGCAAGGCACAGCTTGGCGACGGCGGGCTGTCCCCACATGGCGGCAATTGATTGCCGCTGGGAATTGAAAGCAGCCTTGGCCCACCCCATTTGCCTGTATCAGCTTGAGGCAGCAATAGCCTATTCAAGCATAAGGCAGGGTCTTGCCGACGTGCTTCAAGTGCGTGAAAAATGCGGCATGCACTGCAGAATGGCCCCCCAGTTTCATGCCTCCAAACCAAAATCGACACCTGCCTGGAACCCCCCTGTCAATCCAGGTCATTTCAGCGCGTCTGCCCCAAACCCACTGGCTATCGGGAACTTTCCGGGCTAATATTTTCAACTTTTCATATTTGTTCTTGGAATGTTTGCATGCCAATGCTCCTACAAATTTTGTCTGAACGATGGAAAATTGCAGGAATTACTTTTTTGTTTCTGTTGCTTTGGGCACTCTTGCTCAACTTCGCGACCGACTGTTTCGTCGTCGGGACTGAATGCAGCAGTAATGTCCATCGGTCGCTAAGTCCAATATTGGGCTATATTTCGACTGGTCAGTTGCGGGATGGGTCCAATCTGGACGTCGTGTACACCGTCCACCCCGTTGGTTACGGCATGTTTCTTTATGCAATCGACGCTTACGAAGGCATGCGCCCTTTTTTCCCTGCAATCGTTCTTCAGGGCATATTTCTGTTTGTCTCTGGCCTCATGGTTTTCTCGATTACGAAGGAAAACTGGGGCCCCGCGGCGATACTTGCATTTGCCCTGACAATATTTAATCCAAATTTAATTTTTGTGTTTTTTCAACCAAAGGAAGACGGGCTTTTCGCATTCTTGGTGACGTGCGCCATGTTCGCTGCATTTGCTTATAGAAGACGCCCCACGTGGACCTCCGCGATTGCCTGCGGCATCGCCATAGGTGTTGCGACCAACGTCCGGCCGGCGACTTATTATCTGATTTTCATCCTTCCGGTTCTGACCGTCAGCGTTGAGTTTTTCGCTGACCGGACGAAAAACTATTTCAACGCATTTATCAAGGGTTGTGCCGGCACAGCTATCGGATTCTTATTGATTTTTCCATGGTTGTCCCATGTTAACAGCACAGGCGAAGGATATGGATTGACCGATCATTCCTTGAAGCTTGCATGGGCTTCCGATTTTCGCGCAATGCTGGAAGATACAAGAGTTCGTTCGCCAAATGCCAGAGACGCATTACTTGGGAGTTATGATGACGCTAGCCGCAAAACTCTTTTGACATCGTTTGGGCCGGAACGTGCCAAGCTGCTTTCTGACACGGTCGCTGGTTGGTCGGACCTAGGAATTAGAGAAAAAAACAAGTTGCGGTACGATGACATGATGACGCAGCTAAAGGATTATTCGGTGCAGACGTATCTCATTGCCGCTTTGCCAAACTTGCGGTTTTTGCTGTTTTCCGGCGGAGAAGGAGAATTTTTTAAGGCGTTTGGCATTCATGAAGTTCTGCCGCTTTGGATGGAGAAAAACCCGCGTCTTTATATGCTTGTAAAAGTTGGATTTATCGGGTTTTCGTTGATTCTTAAGATGTTCGCCTTGCTGGGTATCTGGTATTTGATTCGACGCGGGCATTACGACGTTTTGGTGCTGTTTTTTGGTGTCATACTCTATTTTTTCCTGGTTCACATGTATCATGGTTCACCCCGTTACAGAGCACCCATTGAGCCGATATTCGCCATCATGGCGGCTTGTGGGATGATTAATGTGAAGGATTGGATTGGCCGTACGATGCAACGACATTGAGAACTATCCAGCTATTATATTAATATACAATAATCGAGACTTATTTTGATGGAGCCGCCATCCTTCCGTTCAGCGGATCCGTCGCCGTTGACCTCATCCAGTCTATCGAACCCCTGCCATATAAAGAAGATGATCCGGCGAAATTTTTCGCAATCGAGCCTGCCTGTTACGCAACAGAAGGCAAATTTTCCCAGTCCAAGGTGCTCAAACGTGGCAGGCGCTGGGTCTATGAGATTGGAATCGTCGTGATCTCTGCCCAGGCCAGAAACAAGCTGTTCGATCAAATGTGGAGGACAATGTCAGTCGGGCGCAGAATATAGCCCCATGGGTACTGATTGCTGCAATTTGGTATTGAATCAGGCGAATGGCACGGCAGGAAGAGAAGATGGGCGACGCGCGGGGTGATTGCGTCATGAATGACCTTGGCTCTATGGCTGCCCAGATTATCCATTATGACAGTGTCGCCAGCGCAGAGGTCGGGTGCCAAGCACTCGGTCACATACGTCTTGAAGATGATCCCTTATCATGGGGCAGTCCATGACGACGGGGCGACAATCCCATCATGGCGGAGACCGGGGCAATAGGTTGAAGCTCGCCAGTGCGATCATACGACTGTCGATCATACGACTGTCAATCATACGACTTGACGACGGTTGTCGATTATATGATCATGCAATCCCCTTGCAAGAGGGTCGAAACCAGCTGATTAGCTGGAATCGGGCTGATGAGGACGAATGATCTTGTCACCCGGATGGCGGAGCGTGGCCAAAATCGCGCCATATTGCACACTGACAAGGACAGATTTGATGAAACTTTTCGGTAAAGATACCGAAAGCGACCTGATTGTCGTCGCGGAAATTGGCGTAAATCATGAAGGCGATGTGGAAGTGGCATCGAAGCTGCTGCGCCTGGCCGCCGAAGCGGGCGCGGATGCGGTTAAATTCCAGAGCTACAATCCCCATCGATTCGTTGCCTCCAATGATCCCGATCGCCTCAAACGTGTGACTCAATTCGGCTTGGACGAGGCGGCCCATCGTCGGCTCGCCGGCGAAGCCCGGGATATCGGTGTCGGGTTTTTCTCGGCGGCGATTAGTGAAGACATGATCCCATTGTTGGCTGAATTGTGTCCGGTCATCAAGATCGCCAGCGGCGACGTCAATTTCGAACCTGTAATCCGGGCCGGCGCCAGAACGGGAAAGCCGATGATCGTCTCGACCGGCAATGCGACCGTCGATGAAATCGACCGGACGGTGGGTTGGGTTCGCGACGAAGTTGGCGATGATAAGCTGCCCGAGCGCCTAGCCTTGTTGCACTGTGTCTCGGCCTATCCCACGCCGATCGAGGAAGCCAATGTCAAAAGCGTCCCCTTTCTAGCCGAACGTTATGGACTGGCAACCGGGTATTCCAATCATGTGCTGGGTGGCATGGCCTGCCTTGCGGCCGTGGCCTTGGGTGCCAGCATCATCGAGGTTCATTTCACCGACAACAAGTCGGGACGTAGTTTTCGAGATCATGAACTTTCCTTCGAGCCCGATGAGTTGACGGCGCTGATCGAGGCATTGGGCGGAGTCAGGGCGAGCCTGGGTAATTTTGCCAAGGCGCCGGGGAAAAGCGAATTGCCGGTGCGGGACGCAATCCGTAAAGGTCTGGTCGCGGCTCGCAATCTTGATGCCGGGACCGAGTTGCGCGGCGAAGATCTGATGTTTGCAAGGCCCGCATCGGAATTCGCCGCGGACCAGATCGATAATGTGATTGGCCGGCGCATTCTGGGCGCGGTCCGCTCCGGTGAGATTATCGCCCGCGATAATGTTGCATAGATCGCGCTAGAGCATGTTTCTTCGAAACATGCCCGGGCTCTTAAGAATAGAGCAATTGAACCAATTACTTAAGTCGCGATAGCGACTCCGATTAATTGAAAATTGCTCTAGTCAGAACCTTCACCAAGAAGCAGGCAAAGCAAACGAATGTGCGGCATAGCTGGATCGCTTGGCGGTGCGCGGCTGCAGCGCGGCGTCATTGAGCGCACGCTGCCATGCGCAATCGCGGGCCCGACGCTCATGGCGTCCATCATGCCAGCGTTGCCGGGCACAATCTTTCTTTGTTGCATACGCGCCTGTCGATCATCGACCTGGACCCGCGGGCGAACCAGCCACTCAGCTCGGACGGCTGTGTCCTGGTGTTCAACGGTGAGATTTATAACTACCTTGAACTACGCGGCGAACTGAAAACACGCGGGCACAAATTCCGCACGGCTTCCGATTCCGAAGTGGTCATCAAGGCCTATCGCGAATTCGGCGAGGCGTGCGTCGAGCACTTCGAGGGCATGTGGGCATTCGCCTTGCATGATGAGCGCAAAGAAACCCTTTTCCTGAGCCGGGACCGCTTTGGCGAGAAGCCGCTTTATTACGCGCTTTGGGACGGCGTTCTGTACTTCGGCTCCGAGGTCAAGTATCTCGCCACCCTGAGTGGCCGCGCGCCAGCCGCGAACCAGACGCATATTCGGCGCTATCTGGTGAACGGCTACAAATCACTGAACAAGCACGCCAAGGGGGGTCACAAAACATTTTTCCGTGACGTCCACGAACTGCCAGCGGCCTCGTCGGTGGTGCTTCGGGAGCCAAATAGTTTCCATCCCAAGCAATATTGGGAACTGAATTACCGGCCCACGGCCATGACCGGAAAAGCGGCATTGGAGGGCGTGCGGGAACATTTGTACCGGGCGATGGAACTTCGCTTGCGGGCTGACGTGCCGATCGCTTTCTGTCTGAGTGGCGGCGTGGATTCGACGGCGCTGGCCTCTATCGCGGCGCTGCATTTCGGCCGGGAGATCCATGCCTTCACAGTCATTGACCGCGACGAGCGATACGACGAAGCGGAGAATGTAGCCAGAACGGTGGAACGTTTGGGCTGCCATCACCACGTGGCCCACACCAGCCGGGAGGGATTTTTCGACCGGATGACAATGCTGACCGCCTATCACGATTCACCGATCAGCACGATTTCCTACTATGTTCACTCGTTCCTTTCCGAAGCAATTGCCGGAAATGGATTCAAGGTATCCATTTCGGGCACGGCCGCGGACGAACTGTTCACCGGCTATTACGATCATTACAGCTTTTGGTTGGCGGAAATGCAGGGCCGCGATGATATCGATGATCTACTCGAGGATTGGAAGGGCAGCTATGGCGCCCATGTGCAAAACCCGCTGCTCCAGGATCCGCTTGCCTTCCACAAGAACCCGGCGCAACGGGGGCACATCTATCTGAACCGAAGTATTTTTAATGAATTTCTTGTGACGCCGCTGGACGAAGAATTCAATGAAACCGCCTATTGCAGCAATCTCTTGCGCAACCGGATGCTGAATGAATTGTTCCAAGAATCTGTCCCCATTATGTTGCACGAGGACGATTTGAACTCGATGCGCTGGTCCGTCGAGAACCGTTCGCCTTATCTTGACAGTAAGCTGGCGGCATTTCTCTACACCGTTCCGGCCGAACATCTTATCCACGACGGCTATGTCAAGAGATTGCTGCGCGAGGCGGTGGCTGATTTGGCGCCGAAGGAAGTGTTGGGCGATAAACGCAAGCGAGGGTTCAATGCCTCGATCGAATCCCTGGTGGACCGCAACGATGGGAAAACCATGGAACGTCTGCTCGCGCCGAGCCCGATATTCGATTTGGTGAAGCGCGAGGCAATCGAGAAATTCCTGCTAAACGAAATGCACGACAATAGCTTCTCCAAATTTCTGTTCAGCTTTATCGCGGCGAAACTGTTTCTTGAGTCACCCCTACTATCGTCCGATCAAGCCGTTCTCAGCGCGGCCTAGATGATCGCCATTATCGACTATGGGCTGGGAAATCTGACCTCCGTCGCCGGCGCCATTGAAAAAGTTGGGCACGAAGCCGTCATCACGAGCGATCTTCAAGTGCTGGCGGACGCTGACAAATTAATCCTTCCCGGCGTCGGCGCCTTCGGCGACGGCATGGCAAACCTGCGCGAACGGGAATTGGTTGAACCTCTGACGGAAATGGTCGTGGGCAAAGGCAAACCGATTCTTGGTATTTGCCTTGGGTCACAATTGATAACTGAAGAGAGTGACGAATTCGGGGCTCATACCGGGCTTGGCTGGGTCCCGGCCCGGGTGCGCCGCCTGGCGCCAACGGACCCGGCACTTCGCGTGCCCCATGTGGGCTGGAATGACTTGATCCGGACCGGCGACAGCGTGTTGTTCGAAGAGTTGCCCGCGCAGCCGCTGTTCTATTTCGTTCATAGCCATTATATCGAGGCACGGGAGCCTGGGATCGTCATTGGCGAGTGTGACTACGGTAGCCGATTTGTCGGCGCGTTCCAACACGGCAACATATACGGGACGCAGTTTCACCCGGAGAAAAGCCAGCTTGACGGCTTGCGGCTCCTCAAGAACTTCATCGAACTGACCTGAGCACCATGCTGCGCAAGAGACTGGTCACGGTGCTGACCTTCAACAATGGCGTGCTGTTTCGCACTAAATTATTTCGGCCCGACTATCGCTACACCGCCAATTTCGTCGATGCCTGGTCTATTGATGAAGTGGTTATTCTGGACATTACGCGTCCGGAACAAGGAGCTCGAGAAAACTTCGAAAAGGTGGTGCAGAATTTTGCCAAGAATTGTTTTGTTCCGCTTTGCGTCGGCGGCGGCGTGCGGACTTTTGCTGACGTACAGGCCTTGATGAAACTCGGTGCGGAAAAGGTTATCCTAAATACCGGTGCCATTGAACATCCCGAATTCATAACGGAAATCGCCAACTCCTATGGTTCCCAATGTGTCGTCGTATCCGTCGATGTTCGAATTACACCGCGGGGTGATTATGAGGTGTTTTCAAATTTTGGCGAAACGCCCACCGGGATGGCGCCTGAAGCATGGGCCAAACAAGCCGAAGAACGGGGCGCTGGAGAAATCCTGATCACCTCTGTTGAACGCGACGGAGGTTTAGAAGGCTTCGATATCAAGCTTTGCAGCCTAGTTGCCGGCGCCGTCACAATTCCGACATTAATCCTTGGTGGCGCCGGAAGTTGGAAGCATTTCGCACAGGGCTTTGAAGACGGCGGAGCGTCAGCTGTCTGCACGCAAAATATCTATCATTTCACCGACGCCAGCATAAAAAGTGCCAAGAAATTTCTCAGAAAAGCAGGAATTGATGTTAGATTGTGATCCAATCGTAACCGAGGTTCGGTTTTGTAAAACCTGCATTATGCCGGATTCCCGTCCGCGCATTGTTTTTGACGATGCGGGCATTTGTAACGCATGCCTGAATGCCAAAGAAAAGGAGAGCATCGATTGGGATGCCCGCCACGAGGAATTCAAGGAATATGTTGAGCGCTATCGACCCCGGAACAACTCCCCATATGATTGCATTGTTCCTTGGTCCGGAGGCAAGGATTCGAGTGCTATCGCCCATAAACTAAAATTTGAATTTGGCCTTAATCCTCTGTTGGTGACTTTTTCGCCGTTGATGCCGAACGATGTTGCGGTCCATAACCGGGAGCAAATGATACAGCTTGGTTTCGATCATCTCATGGTTCGGCCCAATCAGAAGGTTTCGCGCCGCCTGACCAGGCGGTTTTTCATCGAACGCGGCAATCCGAAAGTTCACTGGGACGCGGGCATCAATGCCGTTCCTGTACGTGCCGCCGTTCACTACAAAGTTCCCCTGGTATTTTATGCTGAACATGGAGAAAGCGAATACGGCGGACGGATGCTGAGCGAAGAGCACAAGAAAGTCCGGGATTTTACCGAGGTTCTTGAGCACCAAATCGGCGATCATCCGGAAAATTGGGAAGACGAAGAAATCTCGGAACATGATTTGGCGCCGTATTTGTACCCTGCCCTGGACGAGGTTGAGGGCGTTGGCGTCAAGGCGCTATATTTTGCTTACTTTTTCCGCTGGTCGATGAAGGAAAACTATGAGTATCTGAAAGATAAGATAGATTTCCGCACCGATCCCAAAGGCCGGACCGACGGCACGTTCACGGACTTCGACAGTCTCGA
>JAQBYC010000066.1 GCA_027623205.1 Pseudomonadota bacterium
TGGGGGCGGTCGAATGGGGGAGTGGGAGGCCCGGCATCGCTAAAAAATATAGCCTAACCGCGCCCCAGCAGATTGTTGGCGATGATGTTGCGCTGGATCTGGTTGGTGCCTTCGACGATCTGCAGCACCTTGGCGTCGCGGAAATAGCGGTTGATGGGATAATCGTTGGAGATGCCGGCGGCGCCGAACAGCTGCACCGCATCCGTCGCCACGGCCATGGCCGTATCCGTGGCCTGGGTCTTGGCGATGGCCGAGGCCTGGGACAATTCCGCCCCGCCGATCCCCGCATCCACCATTGCCGCGGCGCGATAGACCAGATTGCGCGCCGCCTCGATCTGGATCGCCATGTCGGCCAGCATCCAGCGCACGCCCTGGAAATCGATCACCGGCTGGCCAAAAGCGGCCCGGTGGCGGACGAAATCGATGGCCAGGTCCATGGCCCCCTGGGCCAGGCCGACGCCACGGGCGCCGATGATCGGGCGGGTCCGGTTGAAGGCCTCCATCACCACCTTGAAGCCCAGGCCCTCCGGGCCCAGGCGGCTGTCCGCGCCGACCAGGACATCGTCGAGAAACAACGGACAGGACGGCACGCCGCGGGCGCCCATCTTGTTTTCCGGCGGCCCGATGCTAAAGCCGGGGGTATCGCGGTCGATGATGAACAGGTTGATGGCGCCGCGCCGGGCCTCGGCCACGGCCACGGCCTGGCCTTCTTCGACAATCTTGGCCGCCACCAAAACAAAATCCGACACAGACGAGTTGGTGCACCAGATCTTGGCGCCGTTCAGGCGGTAGCCCCCGGTTATTTTTTCCGCCCGGGTGCGGATGCCGCTGACGTCCGAGCCGCTTTGCGCTTCCGTGGTGGAAAAGGCGGCGCGCAATTCGCCACTGGCCAGGCCGGGCAACAGGCGCTTTTTCTGGGCCTCGTCGCCGCCCGCCAGGATGGCGGAGAAGGGGGTCCATTGCACGATCAGCAGATAGGCGGTGTTGTAACAGACCCGGCACAGCTCCTCCACCGCCACGCAGGCCGACAGCATGCTGCCCGATCCGCCGTATTCACTGGGGAAGGGCAGGGTGAACAGGCCCAACGCCCGCAACAGATCGAACATGTCCTGGGGATAGGCCGCTTCGGCATCGATGGCGGCGGCCCGGGGCGCCACCTTTTCCGCCGCCACCCGGCGGATCGCCTCCCTAACCTCGCGCTGCTCCTCGGCTAATGCATACAACATGGCGGCACCTATGGAATTTACCCTACAGCCATAAAGCATACGCGTTTTCGGCGGACGATGTCCAAAAGTCGCCCTGCGGGCAGGGCAAAATCGTCATTGAATTCGTCAACCAAGGCCGCGACCGCGGCCCGGCGCCCCTGCGCCGCACCTGTGGAGCGGCGCGCCAAAGGCGCGTTGGCGTGAACGACAAGGCCTAATTCTGTTTCTATTCTTATAGAAACGGAATTAGGGCAGAAACCCCGTGCGGCTGGCCGGTTCGGGGGCCTGGGCGCGGTGGGACAGGGCGCGTTCCAGGGCCTGGATCAGCCGGGGCCGGGTCTCGCGGGGTTCGATAATGTCATCGATCTTCATCTGCTCGGCGGCCGGAAAGGCGCCGCACAGGGCGCCCAGCTCCGCCTCCAGGCGGGCCTGCTCGGCGCCTGGATCAGCCGCCGCCTCCAGCACCGCGCGGTAGGCGGCCTGGATGCCGCTGTCCAGGGGAATGGCGTTGAAATCGGCGCTGGGCCAGGCCAGCGCGGTGGATTGCCCCGCCCCCAGCCCGCCCATGGCGGCGGCGCCATAGCCAAAGCCCTTGTGCACGGTCAGGCACAACAGGGGCACCCGGGCAAAGGCAAAGGAATGCGCGATGGCCATGCCGGCGCGCAGGGCGCCCTCTTTCTCGGATTGCGGGCCGGTCATTACGCCGGGGGTATCCATCAGGAACAGAATGGGCAGGTGAAAGGCGTTGCACAGATCCATGAAATGGCGGTGCTTGGCGCCGGCGGCGGCGGTGATGGCGCCCGCCATGACCAGGGGCTGGTTGGCGATGACGCCGATGGCATGGCCGTTCAGGCGGGCCAGGCCGGTGATCATCATCCTGGCGTAAGCGGGCTTGATGGGAAAAAAGCTGCCCCGGTCCACCACCCGGCTGACAATCTTCATCATGTCATAGGGCCTGCGCCGGTTGGCGGGCAGGATGCCGGCCAGCTCCTCGTCCCGGCGGTCCGGGCTGTCGTCGGGCGCCGCATAGGGGGGATATTGATAGGCGTTGGTGGGCATGTACGACAGATAGCGGCGCAGCTGGGCAATGGCGTCGCGATCATCCAAAGCCTTGTTGTCGGCCACGCCCGAGATGCGGCAATGCAGATCGGCGCCGCCCAGCTCCTCTTTCGTGACGTCCTGGCCCGTGGCCACCTTGACCAGAGGCGGCCCGCCGGCGGCCAGCATGGCGGTGCCGTCAACCATCACGATGAACTCCATCATCGCCGCCAACAGCGAGCTGTCTCCCGCGGTGGGACCCATGACGCCCGCGACCTGGGGCGTGACGCCGGACAACCTGGCCACGGCCATGAAGTGATGCATGGGCGCCAGGCCCTCGCCAATGAACTCGTCGGTCCGCGCACCCGCACCGTCGAACAGCCAGACGATGGGCAGCTTGTCGCGCTGGGCCAATTCGATCATGCGGTTCTTCTTGTTGAAATTGTTGATGCCCAGGGAACCGCCCAGCACCGTGAAATCCTCGGCAATCACCGCCGCCGGCCGGCCCTCGATTTTACCGAAACCGGTAATAACGCCGTCGGCCGGGGTGTGCTTGTCCGGAATGGTGGTGACCGGGGTGTGCACATGGGTGGCCAGCTGGCCCAGTTCCTCCAACATGCCCGCGTCGAACAACAGTTCAACCCGTTCCCGCGCCGTCAGCTTGCCCTGATTATGCTGGCGCGCCACGCGCCAGGCGCCGCCCAGTTCCAGGCTGGCCGCCCGGCGCCGCCGCAATTCCCCGATCAGATCCTTCATACCGTCCCCGCATACGCTTACCATGGTTGCGGCTCACATGGTGCCCGCCCGGCCGCCCCAGGGCAAGAATAACCCAACCTACCTACTTGCCAGGGCGCCTGGGGGGGACTAACTGTATCGTGACGGCACAAGCATGGAGATGGCACGGCGATGTACACGGCGACGACGCGGGATATTACGGTGCGGGTGCAGCCGCAATTCCTGGCCGAGCAATCGGACCCGGCGGCGGATCAATATTTCTGGCTCTATTCCATTAGCATCGAAAATGGCGGCGCTGAGACGGTGCAACTATTGAACCGGCACTGGATTATCACCAATGCCCTGGGGTATGTGGAGGAAGTGCAGGGCCCCGGCGTGGTCGGCGAACAGCCCATACTGGCGCCGGGCGAACGCTTTGAATACACCTCCGGCTGTCCGCTGAAGACGCCGTCAGGCATCATGGCGGGAACCTATGAAATGGCCGCCGGCGATGGCCCCCTGTTCAATATCGAGATCCCGGCCTTTTCCCTGGATAGCCCCTATCAGCCCCGGCAGATGAACTAGCCGTTTAAGAGCGTGTCGCGGCCTTAGAGCATGTTTCTTCTAAACATGCCCGGACTCTTAAGAAAAGAGCAATTGAACCAATCACTTGGATCGCTAAAGCGAATCCAATTGATTGAAAATTGCTCTAATTCAATACCCCGTTAATCCCGCTTGACCACCTGGATGGCTTCGAAGCCTTCGAACTGGGGCGGCCCCAGATACAGGCTTTGCCGCGCCGCGCCGTCTTTGCCGGCATGGGCATGGGCATGGGCCCGGCGGAAGGCGTCGGATTTGGTCCAGGCCGTGAAATCGCCCTGGCCCTGCCACAGCGTGTGCGAGGCATAGAGGGTGTGGTCCTCGGCCTCGGGGCCGCGCAGCAGATGAAATTCCATGAAGCCGGGGACCTTTCCCAAGTGGGTTTCCCGCGCGGCCCAGATACGCTCGAATTCCGCCTCGGCGCCTTTGGCCACGCGAAACCGGTTCATGGCGATATACATGGGCGGCCCTACCAGGCGACGGGCAGGGTGGTCAGGCCGCGCAGGGTGAAGGTCAGGCGCCAGTCCGGATCGTCCGGCTTGGTCAGGCGCAGGTTGGGCAGCCGCTTGATCAGGGTGGTAAAGGCGATCTCGGCCTCGATCCGCGCCAGGGGGGCGCCCAGACAGTGGTGGATGCCGCCGCCGAACGAGGTTGGGCGCACGTCTGCCCGGTCCACATGGAATTCCTCGGCCCCTTCATAACGTTCGGGATCGCGGTCGGCGGCGCCAAGCAGATTGATGATGGGTTCGCCCGCCGGCACGGTGACGCCGCCGATCTCCACATCCTCCATGGCCACCCGCCCGGTCATCTGCACCGAACTGTCATAGCGCAGCATCTCTTCCACCGCGCTGGTCACCAGCGTTGGTTCCGCCACAAGTTTTTCCCATTCCGCCCGGTAGGACAGGATGCCCAGCAGGCCATTGCCCAGCAGGTTCACCGTGGTTTCGTGGCCGGCCCCGAACAGCAGGATGATGTTGGCGATCAGTTCTTCCTCGCTCAACTTGTCGCCGCTCTCGGCTGCCTGCAGCAATTCGGTGGTGATGTCGTCACCGGGATCCCGCCGCCGGCGTTCGAACAGGGTCTTGAAATAAGCCACCTGTTCCAGATGGCCGGCGTTGATTTGCTTCAGTTCATCCGGGGTCATGGGCGTGGGATCGATCAGCCGGCCGGCCATGCGCGAGCCTTCAAAGAACTGACCCCGTTCCTCCAGGGGAATGCCCAGCATGTCGCAGATCACGTGTACGGGCAGGGGATGGGCGAAATCGCGGATGAAATCCATCTCGCCCCGGTCCTGCACCTTGTCCAGGTTTTCATCCACCAGTTGCTGGATGCGCGGGCGCAGGGCAGTCAGATGCCGGGGCGCGAAGGCGCGCGCCACCAGGCCGCGCAGGCGGCCGTGATCGGGCGGGTCCATGACCAGCATCCAATGGCGCATGGAGCCATAGACCGGCTGTTGCCAGACGTCCGGGCCATGGGTCCGCTCGGTCCGCGCCACGAAGCCCTTGCCAAAGCGCTTGTCGCGCAGGATCTCGGTGACGTCGTCATACCGCGAGGCGACCCAGAAACCCATTTCCGTCCGATGTATGGGCGCCGTGGCCCGCAGCTTGCGGAAGGCCGGATAGGGATCGCGCAGAAAATCCGGCGAAAAGGGGTTGAAAATTGGCCCCTCCGGGGCCTCCGTCCGTCGCTCGTTCATACTACCTCTATCTAGCGCAATTTTCAATTAATTAGAGTCGCGAACGCGACTTAAGTAATTGGTTCAATTGTTCTATTCTCCAGATTCCGCACCCATTTGAAGCAAATGCGCGCTAGCCGTCCATGACGGCGACGTCCTGGCCTTCGGTCACGGCGTCGCCTTCCTGAACCAGAATTTCCTTCAAGGTGCCACCCGACGGGGCCACCACGGGAATTTCCATTTTCATGGATTCCAATACGATAATTGTGTCTTCTTCCGCCAGGGTGTCGCCAATGCTGGCTTCGATCGCCCATACCTTGCCGGTGATCTCTGACTGTACGCGAATTTCCGCCACTAAATGTCTCCTTTGAATGTGCCCGGGCGATCCTAACCGCAGCGGCGTAAAAGGCAATGCGCCTGGGGATATTTATCGCGCTGCCAGAGCCTGTTCCCTTAAAACATGCTCAGACTCTTTAAGAATAGAGCAATTGAACCAATTACATAAGTCGCGAGAGCGACTCCGGCTAATTGAAAATTGCTCTACCCGAGATAGGGCAGGCAGCCGCTGTCCGCCAGCGCCGCGTCCACCTCCCCGCGGGCATCCGGTGCCAGGTCCTGGTAGCGTTGGCGCAGCGCCTGCAGCGAGCGGGCATGATATTTCACCGCGCCTTGGGAAAAGGCCTGGCCGGCCAGATCGGCCGTGAAGCTTTCTTCGCCTGCCGTCACGGCCTTGGCGTTGGCCACGCTCCAGGGCAGGAACAGGGCCGCCACCTGTTGCTGCAGGATCGGCATCAGGGTCGCCTGCAGGCCGGCCCAGGCCTCGAACGGGCCGCCCTTGGCGGGATCCAGCATGCGTTCACACCAGGCCAGGGTGCGCGGCGCATTCTGGCGCATGATGGCGCCCGGCGTCGGGTCGGTGGACATTTCATAGAGCTGGGCGGAGAGGCCGAAATCGCCAAACGCCGGCCGGCCGCCGAACAAATAGTCGCGGCCATCGAGATGGCGTTCCAGCAAACTCAGCAGGTTGGCCAGCGAGGCTTCGATGACCGGTCTGGTCGCCGCCGACGAACCGACCACGTGCAGGCGGCTGACCATACGCTCGCGCACCTGGGCCGATGCCTTGACCAGGGCTTCGCCGCTGGCGCCAAGGGCGGTCGCGGCAATGCGTTCGGCGGTCGAGATCTGGTCCGGCTCGTACGACCAGCGGTAATGGAACATGGGCTTGTTGACCCATTCGTCGCCGTATTCCTCCAGCAGGGCCGAGGCGAAGGCGGCGGCGGCTTCGCCCGGATGGATCGAGGGCGAGAGGTGCAGGTCTTCCAGCGCCTCGATGATCGGTGTCGAATCCTGCAGGCCCCGGCCGTCCGGGGTGATGACCAGGGGGACCAGGGGCAGCTTGGCGTATTTCTGAAACTCCGCCATGTTGGCTGGATTGCGCGGCAGCCATTGGTGGGGAATGTTCTTGTAGCGGAAATAGGACCGCACCTTGACCGAATAGGGGGACAGTTCGGAACCAAAAATCCGGTAGGTCTCAGACATCGTTGCGCTCCGTGAAAAACATCATTGGGCCAGGGCGTCCAGGCAGCCGGTCTGTTGCAGAATGGCGCGGGTCCGTGCCGCCGCTTCGCCGCTCAACGCGGCCAGCCGCCGGCGCAGATCTTGCAGGCATTTGACCTGATAGCGGAAGGTGCCCTGGCTGTACGGCCCCTGGGCATAGGCCAGCGAGAGCGTCGCCTCGCCCGCTTCCACGGCGGCGGCATTGGCCAGCAGGAAGGGCAGATAATAGTCCCCGGTCAATGCCAGCAGGCCAAGGGTCGCCGCGGGCAGCTCTTCGCCCGGCGCCAGCCATTCCCCCTCGATGCCGGAGGCGTCATCCAGCTGCCGCACCCAGCTTTCCGTCTTCATGGCCTCGGCCCGCATGATTGCCATGGGGGTGGGATCCGTCGCCATGGTCTTCAACTGGCCAAACAAACCGAAATCCCCCAGGCCGGGCCGGCTGCCGAACAGGAAGTCGTGGACGCTGACCCGGCTTTCCAGCAGCGCCAGAATACGGTGGAAGCTGGCCTCGATCACCGGGGCGTTTTCCGGCGTGCAGCCGACGATGGGCATGCGCCCGATCTGCCGCTCGGCGAACTGTTTCGCCATGGCGTCCCGTTCCGGCCCCCGGGTATCGGGAAAACTGTCATCGGCGATCCAGTGCGCGGCATAGTCGATGTCGGCGGCATGGAACCAGCGGTAATGGAACATCGCCTTGGTCAACCATTCGTCCGCCATGTCTTCCAATAGATGGCAAAGGAAGGCCAGGCCCGGATCCTCGGGAATGATCGAGCGTTGGCCGGGATGGCGGGCCTCCAGATCATAGGCCAGGGGCGTCGAATCCACCCGGTAACGGCTCTCGCCCGGATAGCGCAGCATGGGCAGCAGGTTGGGTTTCACGTCCGCTGTCTCCGCCCGGTTGCGCGCGGTGCGCAGGACCCAATCGTGGGGCAGATGGCGATAACGCATGATCGCCCGCAGCTTCATGGAATAGGGCGAACCAAGGGTGCCCAGCAGGCGGTAACGGTCTTCGGCGGTCGGTTGGGCAGCAGTGGACATGGGGGCGATCCTCATGCAGGCGGGGAAAGGCCGGTTCATTGATTCAGGTCAAGATGCCGTAATTTTAACCGTCATACAATCGAACCCGGCGTTTGGCTCTTGAACCTTGCCCATGGTCAGTCCGGACGTGCGGCAGGGAGGCGGCGATGATCGATTTTGCGTTGGCGGTGCAATTGGACGATACCGAACTTGCGGTGCAGGAGACCGCGCGCCGCTTCGCGGGCGAAGTGCTGCGGCCCGTGGGCGCGGCGCTGGACAAATTGCCGGCCGGCGAGATGATCCAGGCGCACTCCCCGCTTTTTGATGTCCACAGGCAATACCGCGATCTGGGCTTTGCCGGCATGCGTCTTGCCGGCGACCTTACGCCGGCGCAGAAGGCACGGCTGGTGTGTCTGATCGGCTATGAACTGGGCCGGGGCGACGTTGGCCTTGCCCTCAGCCTGGGGGCCGCCAATTTTCCGGCCATGGTCGCGGCCAACAGCGGCCGCCGGGAACTGATGGAACAGTTCACCTCGGATCAGATCGGTTGCTGGGGGATCACCGAGCCGGACCACGGCAGCGATGAACTGGATGTGCGCGCCACTGCGTCTCGAACCGGACAAAATCGGGGCCGCGCCAACTGCATCGCCCGCCCGGACGGCAATGCCATCGTCATCAACGGGCAAAAATCGTCCTGGGTCTCCAACGGCACCATCGCCGAGACCGCCGCCCTGTTCTGTGCCTATGACGACGGCAGCGATGCAGCCGCCCATGGGGTGTTTCTGGTTGATCTCAAGGAAAAGGGCGTCAGCCGGGGCAAGCCAACCGACAAGCTTGGCCAGCGCGCCCTGAACCAGGGGGAAATTTTTTTCGACGAGGTGCGCATTCCCGCGGGCAATATGGCCGTGCCGCCGGAACGTTACGCGGACTATGTCAATACCATCCTGGTGCGGGCCAATTCTTCCATGGGGATCACCTTCTCGGGTCTGGCCCAGGCGGCGTTCGATGAAGCCCTGGCCTACGCCAAGGAGCGCAAGCAGGGCGGGGTGCCGATTATCCAGCATCAGAATGTCAAAAGCCGGCTGTTCGAGATGTTCCGCAAGGTCATGGCGGCGCGCGCCCTGAACTGGCAGGCCTGCATGCAGAATTTCACCACCAAGGACCCGCGGCTGGAATATGCCATTGCCACCAAGGTGACCTCGACCCAAACCGCCTTTGAGGTGGCGAGCGATGCCATGACCATTTTCGGTGGCGCCGGCATCGTGCGCGATCACCCGGTGGAGCAAATGCTGCGCGATGCCCGCATCTCGATGATCGAGGACGGCTGCAACGACTTGCTCGGCCTGATGGCGGCGGATCGGTTTTGAACCCCGTTGGACCTCGTTCGATATTGATCGTGTCGCCGCGCCGCCCCCGCCGGGGAGCGGGTGGCGCGGCCAATCTTAGCAACGCGCAAGGGAGGGAATGACATGGAATTACGCGAAGCGATTGGCCGGCGGCGGTCGATCCGGTTTCTGAAACCCTACAAGCCGGTCGAACCGGAAAAAATTCAGCGCATGCTGGAGGCGGCCCGCATTTCCTCGCATTGGGGCAATGTGCAAAGCCTGCGGGCGGTCGCCATCTTTCGCGATAGCGCGCCGCAACAGGTCCTGGACAGTCTGTTTGCCGCCGTCGTCGGCTGGCAACTGAAAATCGCGCCGGTCATAATCGCCTGGTACCTGCAACCCGACGCCGTCGATGGGCAGTCGGATCGTCTGCGGGATCTGGTCGAGGTCGGCGCCCTGGGCTTCGGCGGCAAGGAAAAGCGCCGCGATGCCCTGGAAAACAAACTGATTCCGTTCTTTGACAAGTTCAAGGAGGCTCTCAAGCAGCCCGGCATCAGTGAAATCGACTGTGGCCAGGGCATCGCCCAGGCCACCTTGATGGCGTTTGAACAGGGCCTGGGCACCTGTTGCCTGGGCAGCCCAAAGGGGCGCCAAATTCTGGATGCCTGCAATGTGCCGGCTTCGGCCCGCTTTCTTTTGCTGCAGACGGTCGGCTATCCCCTGGAACATTGGGAGGCCGGCGGCCAGCGTCCGCGCCAGCCGTTCGAGGCGTTGTTCCATATGAACAGCTACCAAACCCCGTTCCCGCGCGACGAAAACGTAGTGGCCGAATTGACCGCGGAAGGTATGTTCACCCGGCCAGCCCCCTTGCCTGAACGCGAGGCGGAACTGGCGTTTCTGAAAGCGGCTTTGGGCCTGAAAGGCGCCGGTCTGCTTTAGGGCTCCAATTCTTGCAGGACGCTTGCAGCGCCTGACGAGGGGGGCGGCAGTATCAACGGAAAGGAAGCCACCATGCGCATGAATGCCATTATCGCCGGCGTCGGCATGACCAAATTCGGCAAGCATTTGGACCGGGGCCTGAAATCCATCGGCGCCGAGGCGGTGGTCGCGGCCCTGCGGGACGCGGGCCTGGATAAATCCGACCTTGAAGCCGCTTATGTGGGCAATGCCGCCGCCGGCCTTGTGACCGGACAGGAATGCATCCGTGGCCAGGTGGTGCTGCGGGCGGCCGGCATTGGCCGCATTCCGGTGATCAATGTGGAAAACGCCTGCGCCAGTGCCTCGACGGCTTTCAACCAGGCCAGCGCCATGGTCTCGTCGGGCTGGTATGACGTGGTTTTGGCCCTCGGCGTGGAAAAGCTTTATCACGCGGACAAACGTAAAAGTTTCGCGGCCTTCTCGGGCGCCGTTGATGTGGAGGCCCTGGTGGAAATAAAGGCCCGGCTGGCGGCGCGGGCCGCCGCCAAGGGGGCCACCCACGCGGCTTCCGGCGCCGGCGAGAAACGCTCCATGTTCATGGATATCTATGCCGCGTCGGCCCGTGCCTATATGGAAAAATATGGCGCCACGGCGGCGGATCTGGCTGGCGTTTCGGCCAAGAATTCCTTCCACGGCAGTCTTAATCCCCGGGCCCAGTTTCGCGAAGTGTTGACGGTGGAGGAGGTCTTGGCGGCGCCGATGATCGCCGAACCCTTGACCCGGCCCATGTGCTCGCCGATCGGTGACGGCGCGGCGGCGGTGATCCTGGTCAGCGAACGCAAGGCCCGCGAATTGGGCATTGCCGATGGGGTGCGGGTGGCGTCCAGCGTGCTGCGCTCGGGCTGGGATCGGGAAAAGGGCGAGGAAACCGTGGCCGAGGTCTGCGCCCGCGAAGCCTACGAAGCAGCCGGCGTGGGACCGGAAGACTTAAGCGTCGTTGAACTGCATGACGCCTCCGCCCCGGCGGAGATTACCACCTATGAAAAGATCGGTCTTTGTGGCGACGGCCAGGGCGCCGGGTTGATCCGTGACGGCGCCACCAAACTGGGCGGGCGGCTGCCCGTCAACACCTCCGGCGGGCTGTTGCGCAAGGGCCATCCGGTCGGCGCCACCGGCATTGCGCAGATCGTGGAACTGACGGAGCAGTTGCAGGGCCGCAGCGGCAAGCGTCAGGTCGAAGGCGCCAGGTTGGCGCTGGCCCATAACGGCGGCGGCAGCATCGGCACTGACGCCGCCGCCATGTGCGTTACTATTCTCTGCCGGTAGGAGGCGAACATTGGCGGAACGCGACTCCCGGATTCTGGCCGACATGATCGCCCTGCAGGCGGAGGCGCTGCCCGACCTGGATGTGGTCACATTCGAAGGCGGCGGCCGGTTCGCGGATGAAATCCGCACCTATGCGGAACTGTGGGACAACGGCAACCGGGTGGCCGCCGAATTGATCGCCCGCGGCATGGCGCCTGGCGACCGCTTCGCGCTGTTGATGCGCAATCACCCGGAATTTATTGACGTCATGGTGGGCGCCTCCATTTCGGCCTGCGTCTTCGTGCCGATTGATCCCCGCAGCCGTGGCCGTAAACTGGCCTATACCCTGACCAATTCCGATTGCAAAGGCATCATCTGTGCCGATTATTGCCTTGATCAGGTGGTGGAGATCCGCGCGCAACTGCCCGGCCTGGAATGGATTTTGGTATTGGCCAGCGAAGACGGTCCCGGCCTCCAGCCATTGCCGCAGGTTCCCGGCGCCGAGGACATGGCATGCATTTATGACCGCCCGGCGGGGGCCGTGAACAGCCGGCTGAAAAGCCCGGCTGATCCGCTGGAGATCGTCTATACCTCCGGCACCACGGGTGATCCCAAGGGCGTGGTCTTTCAGAATGCCCGCTATGGCAGCCCCGTGCTGCGCGCGATCATGCCGCTGGAGGCCGGCGACCGGCCCTATACGGGCCTCTCTTTGACCCATGGCAACGCCCAGATGATAACCCTCGCGACCTCGCTCAGCATGGGCCTGCGTTGTGTCATCAGCCGCCGCTTTACCAAATCCCGGCTGTGGGACATCACCCGGCAGTATGGCAATACGGTGTTCAATCTGCTGGGCGGCATGACGGCGGCGATTTATGCCGAGCCGGAACGGGATAACGACGGTGACAATCCGGTACGCTTCGTGATGAGCGCCGGCATGCCGGCAACGATCTGGCAAAAGTTTGAGCGCCGTTTCAATCTGGACGTTTTTGAATTCTATGGCGCTGTCGAGGGTGGCCTCGCCTATAAACCCATTGGCGTCGGCCCGATCGGCAGCTTTGGCAAGGCGCCCAAGGGCCTGGAATTGAAAGTGGTCGATGAGGCAGGCAATGAATGCCCGCCGGGCGTTTTGGGCGAGTTGATATCACGGCCCCGCAAGGGACCGGCGCCGGAAGTGGAATATTTCAAGAATGCGGACGCCTCGGCCCGGAAAACCGCGGGCGGCTGGCTGCGCAGCGGCGATGTCGGCCATGCCGATGCGGACGGCTGGCTGTTTTTCGATTACCGCAAGGGCGGCGGTATTCGCCACAATGGCGATTTCGTCAATCCCGGATTTATCGAACAGGCCATCGCCGAACATCCCGCCGTCAGCGATGTCTTCGTTTATGGCGTTCCGGCGGCCTCGGGCGCACCGGGGGAAAAGGATATCGTCGCGGCGGTCGTCGCCGCCACGACCGCGGCCGATTTCAACGCGCCGTCGGTGTTTGCGGCCTGCCGCCGCGAGTTGGAAGCCAATTTTGTGCCAAGCTATCTGCAACTGGTCGAAGAGATCCCCAAGACCGCGTCGGAAAAGCCGCAGGAAAGGTTCTTGTTGGACAGCTTTGCCGTGGATGCCCCAAACGTGTATTGCGAGGATCGCGGCCTGCCGTAGCTCCCGGTGCGCGGTCAAAGCCAATGCAAGCGCCAATCCCTGTGGTACCGTGTCACGTACCGGGGCCAATGGGGGTTGCCGGGATTGGATGAATGGCGGATTGAACCTTGAGCCAGCTGCAATGATCCGTCCCGATAAACGCCAGGCCCTGCAAATCTATCTCGTACTCTGCGGCGCCTATGTCGCCAGCCAGTTCTACCGGGTCGCCAATGCCGCCATTGCCCCCGAACTGATGACCGAACTGGCGCTGTCCGCCGAGGTGATGGGGGGCATCACCGGGCTCTTTTTTCTTGCGTTCGCGGCGGCGCAGGTCCCGACCGGCATCCTGCTGGACCGATACGGCGCCAGACGCACCATGACCGGGCTGTTTCTGGTTGCGGTGCTCGGCGCCCTTACTTTTGCCACCGCGAATGGCGGCGTGGTGCTGGCGATTGGCCGGGTTCTGCTTGGTTTGGGCTGCGCCGCCGGGCTGATGGGCGCCATGGTGGTGATCGCGCGCTGGTATCCCAAAGAGCGCTTTGCCGGCCTCTCGGCCATGCTGTTCGTGGTTGGCGGCGGCGGCACGCTTCTGGCCACGACGCCGCTTGCCTGGGCGGTCGAGATCGTTGGTTGGCGGGGGGCTTTCCTGTCCATGGCCGGGTTGACGGCGGTCTTTGCGGCGATGTTGTTCCTGGTGGTCCGTGACACGCCGCCCGGACAGGCGGCGGCCGGCAATCGGGCGGAGACCTGGGGCGAGGTGTTGAGCGGACTGCGCGCCGTGCTCGCCAATCGTCAGCTGTGGCTGGTATCGGCCATCCAGTTTGTCGGTTACGCCACGGTGCTGACCGTGGTCGGACTTTGGGGCGGGCCGTATCTGGCCGATGTGCACGGGCTGGATGGGGTGGCGCGCGGCAATGTGTTGCTGGCCTTGAACATTGCAGTGCTGGTCGGCGTTTCGCTGTATGGCCGGCTTGACCACTACATCACGAGGCGCAAAGGCCTGATCGTCGCGGGCGCCGTAGCCACCGCGGCCATTCTGGGGTTGCTGGCGGGCCTCGAGCAGCCTGGTTTCTGGACGGCCACAATACTATTGCTGCTGTTCGCCACAGTGGGCAGCTATGTCATGCTGAACCACGCTTTTGCCCGGGCCATTCTGCCCGACCATCTGATCGGACGTGGCCTGACCTTTCAAAATCTCGCGGTGTTTCTGGGCGTTGCCGCCATTCAATCAATCTCGGGGTTGATTATCGGCGGGTTCGATGGCGGCGGCGGCCATAGCCCCGAGATCGCCTATCGCTGGGTCTTCGGCTTCCTGGCGGCTTTATTGATCGCCGCGGCGGCAATATTCGCCAACGCCAGCGAAACCGCCAAGGTGCAAAGTTAAATCACGCTGCCCTGATCCGGTTTTATCCGGCCAGTCCGAGGCGGTTGGCGATATTGTTTTTCTGCATGTTGGAAGAGCCGCCGACGATGGGCATGCCGATCAGGTCGGTGACCGTCTGCATCATGTCGAATTCCTCGGACATGCCATAGGCGCCCAGAATTCGCTGGCAGGCGAGGCCGATCTCGACCCCGGTGTCGCCGATGAAAAGCTTCGCCATGCTGCTTTCGACCGATGCCGGGCGGCCCTGATCGACCAGCCAGGCGGCGTGGTAGAGCATGTGCCGGCAGGCCTCCAGCCGGGTCCGCGCCTGCACCAGTTCATGGCGTACCGCCTGATGACCGCTGATCGGCTTGCCGAACTGCCGGCGTTGCTGGGCGTATTCCCAGGCTTCCGCCACCGCGGCCTGGGCCAGACCGAAGGTCATGGCCGCGACTTCGATCTTTTCCACATCCAGCGAGCGGCCGGCCAGGCCGCGCCAGCCCTGGTTCCAGGCCTCGGGGCCGCCGAGAATATTTTCCGCTGGCAGCCGGACATTATCGAAATAAACGTCGAAACTATGTGAATAGACCAGGTTGCGGTGGGTCAGTTGCCGCCGCGTGATGCCTGGCGCATCGGCGGGCACCAACACCATTGTGAGGTTGCGGTATTTCTCGCCCTCGGGATCGGAATTGACGAAGCAGAAAATATAGTCGGCCCAGTCCGCGCCCGTGCACCAGCGCTTGGTGCCGTTGATGACCACCGTATCGCCGCCGTCTTCCAGATGGGCGCGGGTCTTGACACTGGCCAGATCACCCCCTGTATCCGGTTCCGACAGGCCATAGGCGAATTGCAGCTCGCCCGCCGCGATTTTCGGCAGCAACTCCGTCTTTTGCCCGGTCGAGCCGCTTTCGGATATATTGCCCCCGCCATAGAAGGCGCATTGGATATAGGGGCCGGCCAGGAACATGCCGGCCCGGCTTAATTCCTCGATAACGGCGGTGGCGGCATACCAGTCCTGGCCCATGCCGCCGAATTCTTCCGCTACCGTCAGCCCGCAGACGCCCAAGGCCGCCAGTTTGGCGAAGACATCGCGCGGCCAGGCTTGGGCCGCCTGCCATTCGCGGCGCTTCTCACGGGGTGTTTCCTGCTGATTGAAGCGGCGCAGGTTGTCGCGCAACATGCTGACGTGTTCGGGTTCGTCCGCGAAATACATGGCCCGTATATCCTATTCGCCAGTGTAGATTGGCGCCCGCTTTTCCACAAAGGCGCTGACCGCTTCCTGGCGGTCCCGCATTGAGTTGGAGCTGATCTCGTAGGCGATGGCGGCATCCATCACCTTGTTGGCGATGTCGCGCAGCACCAGGTTGACCGCCGATTTGGTCCAGCGCACGGCCCAGCGCGGATTGCCGATGATTTTGCCGACCATTTCATCAACTTTGGCATCCAGTTCATGGGCCGGCACCGCGTAGTTGATCAGGCCCATGGCGGCCGCCTCCGAGGCGCGAAGCATATCGCCGGTCAGCAGCAATTCCTTGGCCCGGGCAAAACCGATCAGCTGCGGCCAGATGACCGCGCCGCCATCGCCCGCAACCAGGCCAACCTTGACATGCGGATCGCCGATCAACGCTCTTTCATCGGCGATGATCACATCGCACAGCAGAGCGATGGAGGCGCCAAGACCCGCCGCCGCGCCGTTCAGGCGGCAGACGATGGGCTTTTCCAATTCCAGCAGGCCATTGACGATGCGTTTGGCATCGGTGGCGATGCCGCGGAACTTGGCCGGATCGTCGATCATTTCCTGGAACCAGTCCATGTCGCCGCCGGCGCAAAACGCCCGGCCCGCGCCGGTCAGGACAATCAGGTCGCTGTCGTCATCTGACTGCACCTCGAAAAAGACATGCGCCAGTTCCTCGTGCAGTTCGAAGTCGACCGCGTTCATGGGCCCGGCGTCAATCGTGACCCATAGCACCCGGGCGCGCCGTTCAAATGTCAGGCGCTCGTATTTATCAAAGTCCATGATCTGCTCCTGCTGCCATGCATTTGTAAACCTATCCGGATCCCGCCATCGAGGAACCGTGACATAATGACCCTCGCCGGCCGGCACAGCCGGCGGATTGGCAGGCCGTGGCTGAACCCCGGATCAATCGCCAACGGCTTTTGGCGGCGGATTGCGCCAGGCGAGTTCTACTTCCCGCACCCGTTCGAATTCTGCAGGGGACATCCGGCCGACATTGAAAAAATCAAGCTTCCAGTCGGGATTATCGCTCCAACGTTCCGGCAGTTGGAACGTGGTGCGCGGCCCCGGGGCGTCTTTCAACAGGCGCAGGGCGTATTCCAGCGCGGCGGCCTGCGAAGCCGGGTCGCCAGGCCGTCCCGCCGGACAGCCCAGGGGAAAGTCGCAATACAGAAAGCGCGGCACGCCGCAATATTCGACGATGTCCTTGGCGCAGCCCATGACCACGGTGGCAATGCCATTTGCTTCCAGATAGTTCGCGATCAGACTCACGGTCTGATGGCAGACCGGTCAAATGGCGACCAGGATCGCCGCGTCCGTCCGGTCTTCGCGCAGACGGGCCAGCAGTTCCGGTCCGTCCTTCTTCAGGCTCAGGCGGTGGCTGTATCGGGTCGGCACACCATGAAAGCGGGGCGCCGCCGCGCCGATCCGTCCCGCCGCCGCCGCATCGGCCAGCGCCGGCAGGGGCATGAAGGCGCCCTGATCCGCGGCGGAGGTATGGGCGCGGTCATAGTGCAGGTGCGATATGCCCAGTTCCGGGGCGTCACTGCTGGATGCGGAATAGATCTCGCGAAAGGCCGCCGCCGGGTTCATCGCCGCACCGGCTCCCTGGGCGCCCTTGCCGGGTTCAACCGGCGCGGCCGTGGTAATTACCGTGATGCTGGTCCGGTTGAGCGGCTTGTCGAGGGCCGTGAACGGCACCTCGGCCAGGTGCGCCCATTCGTATGGTTTCGGATAGCCCATCGCCAGGTAATATTCGCGGCTGCGATCCATATAGGGCACCGCGACGTCATGCGCGGCCGCAAAGCCCAAACCTCTACCCATCACCGCCATGCTGATTGCCTCCATTGCTTAGGTAATTTGACGAGCCTAGCAGATTATTTTCCGCCTCGCCCATGCCAGTCAAGATCATCGCCATGACGGGGTCGCACCGCCCACCCATGATGCGACGGCGCATATCATTACGGGGGGCATATCCCCTGAATATTTGAAAAAGCTTCGCCCGGGCCCATGAACGGGCCGGCTATACCTCGCAATCGGCGGAGGGCGTCGCCGTTGCCGGCCAAGCCGGACCGCTACCGCCGGGCGGCGGAATATCCCGACGTTATGCTCCGGGCCCGGGCCGGGGCGGAACCATTCGATTTCGCGGGCGAGTTCTATACCGTGCGCGGCGCGCGTACGGATATCCTGCCGCTGCAGGATCCTCACCCGCCGCTGTACTTTGGCGGCTCGTCCGAGGGCGCGCTGGTCATGGGCGCGCAACATTGCGATATTTTTGCCATGTTCGCCGAACCTCTAGGTGTGATGGCGGACCGCATGGCGAACTTTTGCCGCCGCGCCGCCAAATTCAACCGCGAGCCTCGCTTCAACATGTCCGTACGGCCGATCCTCGCAGCGCCAAGGATCATTCCGGCGAACGCATTATGGCCTTGGCGGCGGAGGCTGATATTCATGACGCGCGCCTTTGGATGCCCCTGGCGGCGGCCTATGGCGCGCAGGGCAATACCACCTGTTTGGTGGGCACGGCGGAACAGACGGCCAATGCCTGCTTAAGTATTTCAAGCTGAGTGTCGGCGGCTTTCGCCTCCGCGGTTTCGATCCCCTGAATGACGTAGAAGATTATGGCCGGGAGCTGATCCCGCGCAGCCGCGCCGGGGCAGCGGCCCTGGAGCCTATGTGACAGGCTCCCAGGGCCGCGGCCAGGCCGGATCACGGAAGGTTTGGATTTCAAGCTTGTAGCCGTCCGGGTCGCGCAGAAAGAAGTGATAGATGTTGAACCGCGCATTTTCGCTGGGCGGCGCCTCTATCGCAACGCCCTTGGCTTTCAGCCGTTCGTACCAGTTGTCCACATCGTCGCTGACCAGGGTGACGATGATGCCCTCGGGCGTGGCCGAGGCCGATGGCGCGCATTGGCAGATGCCTAGGAAACCATCCCGGCTGACCCGGAAGATTTGGCAGGCGCCCTGATCAAGGACCAGGGGCAGGCCCAGCGTTGCGCCATAGAAAGTGACGCTTCGCGCAAAATCCGCAGTATAGAGAAAGGTTACTTGTTGATCGAACATGGCGACTAGGAGGCTCCCCGGCCGCCGTCCGCGTGCAGGGCCAGTTCTTTTACGGTTTTTCCGTCCAGGGCGGCGACGGTTGCGGTTTCAAAATCCTGCAGGATAGCATCGATAGCTGCAGGCGCGATTATGCGGTCATAAGACAAATCACCACCTTCCCCACCGTGGCGCGTCGCGGCAAGGACCTCGTCGATGGTCACAACTTCGAAGGGCCGGGCCGGGAGATAGGTGGGTGGCTGGTCCGCGGTCGCCTTGATCAGGCCGGCGCCTTCCAGAACCTCGAGCACTTCGCGCACCGCATCATTGCGGATTTGCAGTTGTTGCGACAAGGCGTTGACAGACCACGGTGGCAGCTGGGAATAATGGTGCTGGGCAATCAGGGTCGTCAGGGTCAGGGCCAGCTTTTCCCGGGCCCGGTGGCTTAACCGCCGATCTCGATCCTGACCACGTAAATAGGCAGGGTGTTGCACATAAAACCCGATGTTTGCGCCGATCAGCAGCACCAACCAGCCCACATACAGCCAGATCATGAAAAATATCGGCGCCGCGAAGGTGGAATAGATGGCGGTGTACTTCGTCGATCCGACCACAAACGAGGCGAAGCCCCAGCCAAGCAGGTTCCACATCAGCCCGGCGACAAGGCCCCCCGTCAAGGCGGCGCGGGGCTTTACGTCGGTGTTCGGAATAAAGGCGTACATGAAGCTGAAGGCACCAACGATCATCAGAAACGGGATCAGCTTGCCCGCCAACCTGATTAAACTGCCCAGAGGTTCGACCGCGGACAGGTTGCCAACAATGGATAGGGACGTGATCGAGGCGCCGATGCCGACCGCGGCGAAGATCAATGCCGGGCCAATCACCAGCACGGAAAGGTAATCGCGAAAGCGCTGACCCCAACTGCGGTGCTGATCGACATGCCAGACGGTGTTGAAGGCCCGCTCAATCTTCTGCATCAGCGAGACCACCGTATAGAACAGCAAGGCAAAGCCCAGCGACCCCAGGACCCCAACCTTGACATTGTCGACGAATTCGATGATCCGATGGGTAATCTCGACGCCTTGCGTCCCCAAGGGCTCCAGCAGAGCCAGCAACATCGGCTCTATCTGGTTGTGAACGCCAAAGCCTTTCAGGATCGAAAAGCTGATCGCCAGTAGCGGCACGAGAGATAGCAAGGTGGTATAAACCAAGCTCATGGCCCAAAGGGGCAACTGCCCTTCGGCCAGATCACGAACGATTGCGGCGGCCATGCGCAGGGCCATGACCGGCCCCGCCCGCCAGGCGGGCAAGCCGGTCACATCCGCCTGCCAGATCAGACGATCCAGCTTGCCGCCCAAGGCGAGCAACCGCTTGCTATCTTGCTCTTTCATTTCTCTACCATAGCGCATTCGCCAATGGATCGAATTACCCGGCAGGGCGCTATTTGCTAAAACCAATAGCCGCGCGCGTTGTGATGACGAGATCTGTCAGGCAATCATAAGTCTTCCCGTCCTGGGCTCGACAGGCGGGCAAATCCCGCAGCAGGATCCGCGATATACCGTCACAGCGCCCGGCATGAAGAGCAAAACGCGCAATCGTGGTGCGGCCGGCCGGCAGGGGGGCAAGATCGATCAACAGACGGTCGAATAAAACACCGCTGCTGTCGAACAAAACCAGATCCAGACGAAACCGGTCCAGCGTCTGGCCAAGGTCATTGCCAATCAACACTGTCGCCAAACAACCCTGGGCGCTGTCTTCCGCCTTGTTAAGTTCCAGGCCAAGGCCTGCGGCGGCCGCCGGGTAGGTCGTCAGACAAAGAAAATGGGCCAATAGGATAGCCAAAAGGGTGGCGGGGCGCATGGTCGGGTATCCGGTTCCCTCGAGCGCATTCGATGGAAATGCGCTCAGAATCTTAAGAATAGAGCAATTGAACCAATTACTTAAGTCGCTTTCACGACTCTAATTAACTGAAAACCACTCTAGGTGAACAACAAGATTGAGATACCTGCCTAGCCGATCGCCCTATATGCCTGCAAGTCCTGTTTCCTCGGAGGCTGCCGAATGAAATCGGAGGCGCCAGTAAGGTGCCGCCAAAATCCGTCGTAATTCGCCCCTCGGATAAATTTCCTAGGATGCGACCATGGATTTCATGAACTCATTCAGGGGGCCCTGCAACTCGGCCGACTTTTGTGCCAGGTCGGTGGAGGCATCCAGGACGTCCTGGGCGGCCTGACCGGTGGCATCATAAGCCCCCGATACCTGGACGATATTGGCGGAAACTTCCTGGGTCGTGGCACCTTAGCTCTTCCACCCCATGGCCCGCGCTTTGGCGCGCCGCCGTTCCAACTCTGCAAGTTGTTCTTCAAATGCCAATGCCGTACCCTTTTGTTGCACAATGCTCAGCCAGAAAATCTAATCACCGCGGCGAATTAAAAATATTAGTTCAGGACCGTGATCCAACTCCTGGCGGACGGCTTCCATCAATGTATGGTTCGCCGCTTGGCAGTAGGCAGGGAAATCCGCCGCGGCCGCGGGATCGGTGCAATACACCCGCAGTAAATCACCTGGCGCCATTGCCGCGAGGGCCTTGCGTGCGCGCAGGACCGGCAACGGGCATATCATGCCCCGTACATCCAATTCCGCCATGTTCCGGTTTTTTCCATCGCTCATGACCACAGTGTAAACTACGAATGAGCCCCATAACATCCTTGTGATCAGGTCGAACGCGCGAGACGGTGTATTGGCAAGGCGGCACGGGGAAGACCATAATTACCTCATCTTCATACTGGATAGGATAAGCCGATGCTTGGCTTCGATATCAGCTACGCCGGGGCCTTGGGCGGCGGCATTTTAAGTTTTGTCTCGCCTTGCGTGTTGCCGCTGGTGCCCGCATATCTGTGCTTTTTGGGCGGTACCTCGTTGGAGCAGCTTTCGGGCGAAGAGGAAGCCGACGCAGGTGCGGCGCGGCGGGTTATTGTTTCCGCGTTAATGTTCATCCTTGGATTTTCCAGCGTTTTTGTCGCTCTGGGAGCCTCCGCTTCGGTCATAAGCGGCATCTTATTGCAGCATAAATTGATTCTGGGTCAAATTGCCGGCGTCATCATCATCATTTTCGGTCTGCATGTGGTGGGTCTGGTTCGTTTGCCGTTTTTGAATAGGGATGTGCGTCTACATCTGCAAAACCGCCCTGCCAGCCTTGTGGGGGCCTATGTTCTGGGATTGGCTTTCGCGTTTGGGTGGACCCCCTGTATTGGCCCGATTTTGGCGACCGTCCTTTCAGTGGCCGCACGGGGAGATAGTCTATGGTATGGCGTAACCTTGTTAGCAGTATATGCGGCCGGTTTGGGAATTCCATTCCTGCTCGCGGCTTTCCTCGCGGCGCCGTTCTTGCGATGGATGCACCGTATGCGGGGTCAAATGCGGCGTATAGAACTGGTAACGGGCGGGTTGTTAATTGTAACAGGATTATTGTTTTTATTTAATTCATTCGAGCTATTGGGATTTTGGTTGATAGAACTATTTCCCATTCTTGGAGAAATTGGGTGATCAATTTTTCGGCAAATCCTCTATACACATTTATCGTTGTTTTATTGCCGCCGATGCCTTACCACCTATCAGGTAGATAACTAAAGCGTATGCCAATAGGCATGGATATGGTACGCTATTTGGGAGTACGCGAGACAGGCGTGGTTTACGGCGTTTGGCTTACGGGGATTTCTGTCATGAATAAGGATGCGATACAGGCGCACGCAACAGACGCTAGCCGGATTTTGAAAGCCATGGCAAATGAGCGGCGTTTGATGATTTTGTGTTATCTGAATGAAGGTGAGCACAGCGTCGGCGAACTGGAGAAGCTGCTTGGAATCAGCCAATCTGCGTTGTCCCAGCATTTGGCGCGTCTGCGCAACGATGGTTTGGTCAGGTCGCGGCGGCAAGCACAGAATATCTATTATTCCCTATGCGGTGAATCGGCACGGATCATAATGCAATCGCTGCACAATCTTATTGCTGACGATAGAATTGAATCTTTGGCCAGTTAGGGCTTTACGAAACGGACTTTCCGGGTCCGCCGCCGGTTTTTCGGCATCACGACCGGGTTGCCGGGCATTAAAAATTTTGCCTTGTATTTGCGGGCGCAAGCTAACCTTTTCTCAAAATTTCACAGGTATTGTTTGCCATAACCGGCCAACTTGCTGTATGCACCGCCTATCTTGTTGGGCCGCTTCTGGCGAGGCGGGCCTTATTTTTTTGGGGTATGTTTTGATCGGTTGGCACCCTTTGATCGCGCCGCCAATTTAAACGCCTCGAGTAAATGTGTCTGTTGCATGCAGATCTATCTTCCGATCGCTGAACTGTCCGTTAACATCTTCCTATTTCTTGGCATGGGGGCGGGTGTCGGCTTTCTTTCCGGTCTGTTTGGGGTTGGCGGTGGTTTCTTGATGACTCCATTGCTGATTTTCGCCGGTATTCCTCCGGCCGTCGCTGTGGCGACGGAAGCCAATCAGATTGTCGCCTCATCTGTTTCCGGCGCTTTGGCCCATTGGCGCCGAGGCAATGTGGATATCAAGATGGGTGTGGTGCTGCTGATTGGCGGTTTTATCGGCTCTACGCTCGGCGTCTGGGTGTTTGGTTTATTGCGGGTATTGGGCCAGATCGATCTGGTGATCCGGCTGTCTTACGTCGTATTCTTGGGTATCATCGGGGCGTTGATGCTGGTTGAAAGCTTGCGGGCGATTTCACGCCAACGCAAACCGGGCGGCAAGCGGCGGAAATTGCACCAGCACAACTGGTTGCATGGTTTGCCGTTCAAGATGCGCTTTCGTCGTTCCAAGTTATATATTTCCGCCCTCTTGCCGCTGGGAATCGGCGTGCTGGTTGGCATTCTGGCGGCTATCATGGGTGTCGGTGGCGGTTTCATTATGGTCCCGGCGATGATTTATCTATTGGGCATGCCGACAGCGATGGTCGTGGGTACCTCATTGTTTCAGATTATATTCGTCACCGCGAACGTAACGTTCCTGCAAGCCTGGCAGAACCAGACCGTTGATATATTTCTGGCGCTGTTGCTATTAACCGGCGGGGTCATTGGCGCCCAGTTCGGTTCGCGCGCCGGGGCCAAGCTGCCGGGCGAACAATTACGCGGCATGTTGGCGCTCATCGTCCTGGGTGTCTGTGCGAGGCTGGCTTACGAGTTGCTGGCCCGCCCGGACGACGTATTTTCTATTGGCGCAAAGTTGGTCCACGGCTGATGGGCCTCGGCGCGCATACGGCTCTTCATCGGCACCAAGTGGTGGTATTAAGTTCTTTGGGCCGGCAACTCGGTCTGCGCCTTTTGTTGGCGATTATGTTGTTGGGCTGCGCCCGGCAGTCACTAGCCCAGGCCGTGGTTGCCGATCTGTCGGATCACCTCATCGCGGTGACTACCGGCTTTGACGGTGCTAAATTGTTGCTGTTTGGTGCCGTTGAAGGCGACGCGGCGGATGTAATTATCGTCGTTCGCGGTCCATCGGAGGAAATCGTGGTGCGGCGAAAGGAACGCATTAGCGGTATCTGGATCAACAATCACAAGCTTGTATTCGGCGGCGTGCCGGCGTTTTACCGGCTGGCCAGCACCAAACCCCTTGAAGCGATCGCGTCCGACCGCATCCTGGCGCGACTTGGTATTGGTGTTGAACACATACGCATGATCAACCCACCGGGGGAAAACGGCAATCTATCGAGCTTTCGGGATGCCTTGATCCGCAACAAAGCGCGGCTTGGCTTGTATCCAGAGGCGAATGGAGAAATTACGATGCTTGGGAACCGATTGTTTCGCAGCGATATTTTCTTCCCCTCGAACGTACCAACGGGAACCTACGATGTGACGGTTTTTCTTTTTCGCAACGGCAAGGTTATCAGCGCACAAACGACACCTCTGAGGGTCTCCAAGATTGGCATGGGCGCGCGGGTTTTTGCTTTTGCCCACCGCCATTCAATTTTTTACGGCATCGCAGCCATTGCCATTGCGCTATTTGCCGGCTGGTTTGCCGGCGCGGTGGCCAAGCGCGCCTAGAGCATGTTTCTTCTAAACATGCTCGAGCCCTTAAGAAAAGTGCAATTGAACTAATCACTTGGATCGCTTAAGCGAATCCAATTGATTGAAAATTGCACTAGTATGATGCTTGCCTATCCGCCTTTCACCCACACCTACCACCTATAGTGTGCTGCCATTCCCCGGAATAGAGTT
>JAQBYC010000067.1 GCA_027623205.1 Pseudomonadota bacterium
AAATAAAAGCGGACATTTAATGTGCTACAAAAACCGGACATCTGTATGTGTCATTGACACGCCGCCAGGGGGCACTTTTGCAATCGTTGCCGCATAGGCGCCGGATAGCCGCAGCGGGGCCGCTGAAGGCGACCGGGCCCCCCGGGGCGCAAAATCATGGCTATGCCGTATCGTCCTCCGCCTTGCTGGCATGAATACGATAGAAGCCAATATGGCCCGCCTGCAGCATGTCCGCACGGCGCGCCCACATTTCCACCTCCCACAGGATCCAGGGGCGTTCATCCTTGGGGATGGAATCCTGTTTCAGATTGCGCGCTACATCGGCCAGGCCGCGCAAAATCTGGCCGCAGAAATCCTTCGAAATATCCTCCGCCAGCTGAACGTCCAAAAAACTTGCCGTCAGGCTTTGTTTGATCTGCTCCACCGTGGACAGCTGCGGTTTCATCTTTTCGAACTGGCCCCAGGCGGCGGCATCGCCTTTGGCCGCATCCGCTTTTTTGGCCATGAAATCCAGCAGCAAAACCTGCCCGCCAGGCCTCAGCAGCGACCATATTTCCCGGCATGTCTTATCCTTGTCCACCAGGCCCAGTAAAGTTTCGCGGCCATAAATCATGTCCTGTGTGCCGGGTTTTATGTCGCAGTTGCCCAAACCGCCTTCCTGTACGGTTACCTTTTCGCCCAACCCGGCAATTTCGGCAAACCGATTGGCCTGTTCCACCTGCGCCGGATCCACCTCCAATCCGGTGACCTGGGCGCCGGCATTCTGGGCGATGAACCGGGCCGCGGTACCGATACCGGCGGCCATATCCAATAGGTTCGTGGTTGCATCCATGGCCAGTGGTTGGATTTGATGGGCAATGATCTTCTCGGCAGCCGGGAACGTGCTGCCCTCGCCAAACAGCCTTTGCGCCGCGGCCAGGCGAGCGGCCGGCCAGGCGGCGACAGGTTTGCCCTGGCCGCCGGCCCCGCCGCCATGGGCGTCGCCGGTCCCCGCGCCGTTCGGGTCGGTGCCTTCCCACCAGGCATACAGGCGTGTGAACAAGGACCCCCTGTTGGCCGCCGGGCGTGAACTGTTTGTGACGGACAAGGTTTTCCAATCTACCAACGGTTGCCGGAAACTACATTATGACGCGCCGGCGATCCCGGAACCCGGTGCGAAAAAATTCGCCCGTAGTGTGCGGTATTTGCCTTAACCCAACGTTAATCGCCGGCAATCCCCAAAAGGCTTACGCCAAACGGCACCGAGGATTGGCTGCGGGGCCGAAATCAGCGAATGCAATTTGCCATCAAATGGGTCGGCTTAGCCGCGACACACTCTAAGCCGTTGAATGTTGCCCTAGGCTCTGGCCTGCAAATCATCCTGATCGGCTGCGTTGTAGTTCGCGTCATACCACCAGGTGATGTAGTCGGCGTAGGTGATCGGCGGATACCGCGGTGGATTATCCTTGTCGCAACAACTGGGAAGGCAGGATATCAATGTATCCAAATGCGGTCCCAAAAAATACGGTATGGCGTAGCGCGCCCGGTCGTTGGGCGGCAGCACTCTATGCGGCGTCGATTTGAAGCGACCATTGCTCCAGCGGTGCAGCATGTCGCCGGTATTCACCACGAATGAGCCTGGAACATAGGGAACCTCCCACCATTCGCCTGACGCCGACTTGATCTGCAGACCAGGCACCCCGGACTGCGCCAAAAAGGTCATGAAATTGGCATCCGTATGGGGTGCGAAGCCGTACTGATCAGGCTGTCTATCCACACAGGGGTAATGGGACAGGCGGAAAGAAAACTGGCTTTCCGCGAAGGCGGCATCGAAGGTATCGGGAGCCAGATCCAGGGCCACGGCCACGGCGGGCAGCAACCGTCGGCCCAGGGCATCCACCGCCTCGGTATAGGCCAGGATCGCCTCGCGGAAGCCCGGCAGATCCGCCGGCCATTCGTTTGGCCCGGCAAACCGCCGCCCCGCCAAAGTCAGGGGGTCGTCCGCCGGCCGCTCCCGCTTGATAAAGAACGCTTCGTTCATATCCGGCATGGCGGCCTCGCTCGCCCGCGAGGTGCTGACATTGTACCGGCCCATGGCCATGTAGCCATTATTGTGGGCGTTCATCAATACCGCCTGCTTGGCCGCCATGCCCTGGTCGTGGAAGCGTTTGGCCTGGGCAAACGTTTGCTCAATCAGCGCCTGAGGCACGCCGTGATTGACAATCATGAGGAAGCCCGTCTCCTCCAGCGCATGCCGCAAGGCCGGGGCGATTTCCCGGGCGCCCGCAAGGCCGCCATGGGAAATCGGCGCCAGATCAATCAGCGGTATGGCGTCATCTGAAAGCGGATCCGCAGGCGTGACCATGGACATTTCCTTCTGGGCTTGCGCGCCGTGATCTTATATCAGGCGGCAACGCGGGGGAAGCCGCGAACACGACGCCAGCTGCCGTCAGGGCAGTTCGATGATGATGTTGCCAAATTCATCACGCCTGGCCGTGGCGCCCGGCGGCACCAGGCAGGTGGCATCATACTCTTCGATGATCAGCGGACCGGTGCGCGCCGCCTCCAGATCGGCGCGGCCCAGCACGGCAGCTTCCATCCACCCCGCCGCCGGGCCGAAGTAGGCCTGACGCAGGCTGTTTGCAACCGCGGCGCGCTCGTCCATCGCTTTCAGGCGGTCGGGCACGGGTGGGTGATCGGGAACGGCACGGCCGATCAACTGCGCATTGACCAGCATGACCGGTTCCTCCGGGCCGGCGCGGTGTCCATAGGTGCGCTCGTGCTCCTGACCGAAGCGTTCCTCCAGCAACGCGATCTTTTCGAGATCAAAGTCGCCGTCGGGTGCCGGCACCGATAGTTCGAAGATCTGCCCCTTGTAATGCATGTTGGCGGTGCGGCGAATTTCGATCTGCCCGGGGGCGAAGCCGTCGGCGGAAAGTTGTTCCCGCGCCTCCCCCTCCAGCGCGCCCCAGATCTGGTTCAGCGCGCCCGCTTCGGTATCGCGCAACACCTGCATCATGCTGCGGGAATAATGATGCTCCACGTCGGCATAAAGCAGCCCGAACGAGGAAAACAGGCCCGGAAACGGCGGCACCACGATGCGCCGCATATCCAGGGCCTTGGCCATGCCGGCGGCAAACAGCGGACCGTTGCCGCCGAACGCGAACAGCGCATAGTCCCGTGGGTCCCGGCCCCGTTCGCTGGATATCGCCCGAATGGCCCGGATCATGTTCGAGATGGCAATCTGATGGGCGCCATAGGCCGCATGGGCCAATTCCAGCTTCAGCGGCCCCGCGATACGTTCCTGGAAAACCGCGTGACTTTTTTCCGCCTGCAACGCCAACTCGCCGCCGACCAGAAACGCCGGGTTCAAATAACCCAGAATGACATTCGCATCGGTCACCGTGGGATCGACGCCGCCAAGGCCATAGCAAACGGGTCCGGGCATGGCGCCGGCGCTTTGCGGTCCGATCTGCATCGAGCCACCCGCATCGATCCAGACCACCGAGCCGCCGCCCGCCCCGACCTCGGCTAGATCAATGGCCGGAACCTTCAAGTGATAGCCGGCGCCGGACATCAGCCGCGAGCCAATCATAATGCCGCCGCCCACCTGGTAATCCAGACTGCGGGTGAATTCACCGTTCTCGACCAGCGAAGCCTTGGCGGTGGTGCCGCCCATATCAAAGGTGATGATATCGGGCAGATCCAATTTGCGGGCCAGGGCCTGCGCCCCGACGACGCCGCCGGCCGGCCCCGATTCAATGATATTGGCGGGTTTTCGTTCGGCCACGCCGGCATTGATCAAGCCGCCGTTGGACTGCATCAAAAGCAAGGGCGCCGCGATCTTGGCCGCCGTCAATCTGGCGCTCAATTGTTGCAGGTAGCGGCTGACAATAGGCATGACATAGGCGTTGATTACCGTGGTGGAGGTTCGCTGATATTCGGAAATTTCCGGCAATACGTCAGCGCTGATGCAATGCAGCAGGTTTGGCGCCAACCGCTCTATCACCGCCTTGATGGCCCGTTCATGTTGGTCATTGGCATAGGAATTGATCAGGCAGACCGCGATGGTTTCCACCTCTTCCGCCAGCAGCCGCCGCACCACCCGCTCGACCTCGTCCAGGTCCAACGGCGTTTCAATCTCGCCCCGATGGTTGATCCGCTCGTTCACATCCAGGCGCAGATAGCGTTCGACCAGGGGCGGCGGTTTCTCCCAACGCAGATCATACAGCCTGGGCATGCGCAAGGTACGGATTTCCAGCACATCGCGAAAGCCCTTGGTGGTTATCAGACCGGTCCTGGCGCCCTTGTGTTCAAGGATGGCGTTGGATGCAACCGTGGTGCCGTGCAGGACTTCAGCGATCTGATCCGGGGTCAATCCGGCCGCTTCAAAGACGCTGGACAGGCCGTCCACGATGGCGACCTCGTACGCCGCCACGGTGGAGGGAACTTTTTTCGTATACAGGGCACCGTCCTCGCCCAACAGGACCAGGTCCGTGAAGGTGCCGCCGATATCCGCGCCAACTCTGAACTTCGCCATTGCCCCGGATCCCCTATGCATCAACCAGCGGCGGTTCCTGCCACAGAACCTTGGCCGGCGCAGTGGGCCGGCTGGCCCGCAATGCGGCCCGCTGCCGCTCCGTCGCCGCGCTGTCGACACGCCAGGCAGCGGTATCGACAACAACGCCATAGTCGGCGAAGGCGGCTTCCGGGCTGACCAGTTCGTTGCGCACATCGGCCAGGACTTTATTCACCTCGCGCGCCAGCGGATCACCCCAGCCGCCGCCACCCGCCAGTTCGTGGCGGAACACGGTGCCATAGCCGATGTTCATGGTAATTTTGGAAGCCAGCGGCCGGTTCTCGGTTTCCGGATTGAGACTGTTGGCCGAGGGCTTGCCCGGATAGCCGCCATATAGCCCGTAGGGCCGAATGTCGCGGCGGTCGGAGCGGACCTGCAATACGGCCTCCCGCTCCAGAAAACGATAGTCGCGGCGGAACGGCGCGCCGCCCCGGTATTCACCCGGCCCGGCCCGGTCGGGCACAAATTCATAGGCCAGTATCTGCATGGGCTGCTCGGTTTCGATGACCTCGACCGACTGCGAGGCCATGTTGGCGAACATGTTGGAATTGCCCTGCAGACCGTCCGCCCAAGGCCGCCCGCCATGGGTGCCACAAGAAAAATCCACGTAGATATAGGGTTTGCGGTCAGCATCATAACCGCCGATCGAGACGCCTGTATTGCCGCCATCGGAGGCGGCGCAGAGCCGATCCGGCAACATCATGGCCAAGGCGCCGAACATGCAATCCCCCATGCGGAAACCGGTCAGGCCACGGGCGGCGCAGGCCGCGGGCAGCACCATGTTGGTGATGCTGGCCGGCGGCGCGATCACCTTGATAACCCGAAAGACACCTTCATTGCTGGGGATATTCAGGGGCAGCACACAACGGATCGCGCCCACTGAATGGGCCACGGTAAAGGACAGGGAACTATTGATCGCCCCCTTGACCTGGGGCGAACTGCCGGTCCAGTCCACCGTCATGCCATCGCCGGATTTGGTGATCGTGACGAACAGCCGGATCGGTTTGCCCAGATCTATGCCGTCATCATCGATCCAGTCTTCAAAGCTCCACTCGCCATCAGGCAGTTCACTGACGGCGGCCCGGGTCAGGCGTTCGGCGTAGTCGATCACCTCCTGCATATAAACCGCCACCTTGTCGACGCCATAGCGCGCCAGTATCTCGGCGAACTGGGTCTCGGCAATATGGCAGGCCGCCAGTTGCGCCCGCAGATCGCCCAGAACCTGGATGGGAATACGCACGTTCTTCTCGATCAGGGCCCACATGGTCTCGTTGCGCTTGCCCTTGTCGAACAACTTGAGGGGTGGAATGCGCAGGCCTTCCTGATAGATCTCGGTTGAATCCGAGGCGTTGGAACCCGGCACCCGGCCGCCGACGTCCGAGTGATGGCTGATCGTCGCGGCGAAGGCGATCCGCCGTTCGCCAACATACAACGGCTGGAATATGAAGATATCCGGCAGATGCATGCCGCCATCAAAGGGGTCGTTCAGGATGAACATATCGCCCGGATTTATATCGCCTGCAAATCGTTCCACCACCACCGCCAAGGCCGCCGGGATCGAGCCCAGATGCCCCGGCAGGGTCAAACCCTGGGCGACCATCTTGCCGTCCGCGTCGGCCAGGGCGGTTGAGAAATCCATATTGTCGCGCAGCACACCCGAATAAGTCGTTCGGCAAATCGTCACCGCCATTTCATCGGCGACGGCAAAAATCGCGTTCTTGAATAACTCAAACTCGATGGGGTCGGCGATGTTGGCCATGATGGTCCTGTTCCTTTTGCGTCATTGCCGCAAACTATGCCGGTCCAGGGCCATTCCGTCCAGTCCGCCGCATTTGCCGTCCATGCTCCAAGTCGGCTAGGCTTGGACCATGAACCGCACCATTATCCTCTATGAAAACATGCGCACAGTGGTTTACGTGCCCTTTTATCTGGCCATTCAGCGCGGCGATTGGGCGGAAATGGGTATCGATGTAGCGGTGCAGACCTCACCCAGCACACCGGAAACCGCCCAGGGACTGATCGACGGCCGGGCCGATGTCTCGTGGGGCGGGCCCATGCGGGTGATGTTGCATCATGATCGCGACCGGGATTGCCCCCTGGTCTGTTTCGCCCAGGTGGTGGCCCGCGATCCCTCGATCCTGGTGGGGCGGAACCGCAACGACCGCTTTCGCTTTGCTGATCTCGTGGGCAAGCGGGTCGGTGTGGTTGCGGAAGTGCCCACGCCGTGGCTGACCTTGCAGGATGATATTGCCCGGGCCGGGGTTGATCCCGCCGGCATCGATTGGGTCAAGGATCAGAGCATGGCCGGGAATGCCGCCGCGCTACGGGCCGGCACCCTTGATGTGATCCAGATATTCGAACCCTATGCGGACCAACTGGTGCAATCCGGTCACGGCCAGATCTGGCACCGTTGCGCCACGCGGGGAGATAGCTGCTGGACCTCGTTTTACACCACCCGGGCCTTCATAAAAAGTCAGCCGGAGACCTGCCGCGCCCTGGTGCGGGGTATCGAGCGCGCCTTGGCCGTGCTGCACGAACAGACCCCGGCCAACATCGCCCAGGCGGTGGCCGACTATTTCCCGGAGCTGTCCACGCAGGCGCTGGCCCGGATGATCGAAGGTTACCGCGCCTCGGGACTATGGGCGCGGGGCACAGCATTGCCCGTCGAAGCCTTTGTCCGCCTGAAAGCCGCGATGATTTCCGGCGGCTTGATCAGCTACGACGCGTCCTATGACCGCCTTGTGACGCATTTCACGGACTAGCGGGGCATGGATATCCCGCGCATCGATATCTCGCCTTTTCTAACCGGCGGTGCGGTCGCGAAGCGCCTGGTGGCGGACGCCGTGGCGGCATGTTGCCGGGACCTGGGTTTTCTGGTGATCGCGGGTCACGGCCTGGATGCGGATGGACTGCGGAACGCTTTTACCCTGACCCGCGATTTCATGGATCTACCGAAAGCGGTCAAGGACCGCTGGCATCCCACCGGGCCCGCCAAACAGCGCGGCTATCATGGCTTCGCTACCCGCAGCCTAGCCTCCACCATGGACCGGGAGGCGCCGCCCGATCTGCGCGAAACGGTCTTCCTGGGTCCGGTGGATGATCATCAGGCCCATTTTGCCCATCTGCCGGCGGCGGTGGCAGCGTACTGGCCCAATACCATCCCCACTGAACCGCCCGGAACCGACACGGCGCTAATCGCCCTTTACCGTGATTTTGAGCGGCTGTCCGATACCCTGTTGGGTATTTTCGCCCTGGCCCTGGATCTGCCTGAGGATTATTTCTTCGCTAAAATCGACCGGCATTTTTCTATTCTAAGCTGCCATCATTATCCGGCCCTGGCCGCGACACCAAAACCGGGTCAATTGCGCACCGGGGCGCATACGGATTTCGGCGCCATGACCATCCTGGCCATGACCGATGGGTTGGGTGGCCTGGAAGTGCGCATGCCCGACGGCGAATGGCGTGGCGTGCTGGCGGCGCCCGGCGAACTGGTGGTCAACCTGGGCGACATGATGGCGCGCTGGACCAACGCGCGTTGGACATCAACCCTGCACCGGGTGGCCAATCCAGCCAAACTGGCCGATGCCAGGAGCCGGCGTCAATCCATCGGCTATTTCATGCACCCCAATTTCGATACCCGGATTGAATGTTTGCCAACATGCCTGGACCCGGGCGAAAAGCCGCGCTATGCCCCCATCACGGCCGGTGAACATATCGCCATGAAGATCGCCAAAAGCCACAGCGTTTAGCCAAGAAGGATAGGTCATGTACATCAACGGCAATTGGGCCAGCGCGCCCGGCAATGCGGAATTCGAGGTGCTTAATCCCGCCACGGGCCGCGTTATCAAATCCCTGCCCGATGGCGGGGCCGAGGCGGCGCGGGCGGCGATAGACGCGGCGGCGGCGGCCTTTCCCGGCTGGCGCGCCACCACGCCCTACCAACGGGCCGAATTCCTGATGCGGGCCCATGCCCTGATGCTGGAGCGCCAGGAAGATCTGGCCCGCGTGCTGACCGAGGAGCAGGGCAAGCCCCTGCGCGCCGCCATGACGGAGGTGAAATACGCCGCCGATTTTCTGGCCTGGTTCGCGGAAGAGGGCAAGCGGGTCTATGGCGAGATCATTCCGTCGGCCCGGGCCGACCAGCGTTTCTATGTGCTGCACCAGCCCGTGGGCGTGGTGGCCGCCATCACGCCGTGGAATTATCCCATTTCGATGATCACGCGCAAGCTGGGACCGGCCCTGGCGGCAGGCTGCACGGTGGTTTTGAAACCGGCGGAGGCAACGCCGCTGACGGCGATCGAAACCTTCAAGATCTTCGAGGATGCGGGCTTTCCCCCCGGTGTTGTCAATCTGGTTACCACCGCCGAGCCCGGACCCGTCGGCGAGGAATTTACCGCCAATCCAAAGGTGGCCAAACTGACCTTCACCGGGTCCACCGCCGTGGGCAAGATGCTGGCCGGCAAGGCGGCGGGCAATATGAAGCGGGTATCGTGCGAACTGGGCGGCCACGCGCCGTTCATTGTCTTGGCCGATGCCGATCCCGTGCACGCCGCCAAGGGCCTGCAACTGGTGAAATTCCTGAATACCGGCCAGGCTTGTATCAGTCCCAACCGGATTTTTGTCCACCGCGATATTCTGGGCGATTTCCTGGAAACCCTGACCGGCCGGGTCGCCGCCATGCAGGCGGGCAATGGCATGGAACAAGGCGTCACCATTGGCCCTCTGGTCAATGACGCCGCCGTGGCCAAGGTGGAGAACCAAGTGCGTGACGCGGTCGCCAAGGGCGCCCAGGTGCTATGTGGCGGGGGGCGGTTGACCGAGGGCGCGCTGGGCCAGGGCCATTTCTTTGCCCCGACCGTACTCAGCAATGTCAGCCCCGAGATGCTGATCTATCGGGAAGAAACCTTTGGCCCGGTGGCCGCGGTGGTGCCGTTCGATGACGACGATGATATCCTGGCCATGGCGAACGATACCAACTATGGCCTGGCGGCCTATATCTATAGCCAGAATTTGACCAAGGCCATGCGCCTGTTCGAGGGCCTGGAGTTCGGCATCATCGGCGTCAACGACATCAACCCCGCCTCCGCCGCGGCCCCCTTTGGCGGCATGAAGGACAGCGGTCTGGGCCGGGAAGGCAGCCGGCAGGGCATTCACGAATACCTGGAAACCAAAGTCGGCGGCTTCAGTATCTAGCTCTTGTCGCTCACGCTATTGCGCCAAAGCGCACCGCTCCGCGACGGCGGCCCAGGGGCGCCGGGCCGCCGCCGCGGCCTGGATAGCGTGGCAAAAATCGAACCCGGTCTAGCGCCAGACCGGGCGCCCCGATCCGGGCAGGCCGTAGTCGGCCCACTTGCGGCTGACATCGGCGATCACTTCATCGCTCATCCGTAGGCGTTTGCCCCAAACGCGCTTGCTCTCGGGCGGGATCTTGACCGTAGCATCCAGGCCGAGCTTGCCGCCCAGGCCCACCTCGGGCGAGGCAAAATCGAGATAGTCGATTGGCGTACCCTCGATCACCAGGGCATCGCGGCCCGGATCCATCCGGGTTGCTACCGCCCACATCACCTCTTTCCAGTTGCGCGCATCAATGTCGTCGTCGACCACAATCACCAGTTTGGTGTAGGTGAATTGTCTAAGATAGGACCAGACCGCCATCATGATACGCCGCGCGTGGCCAGGATAGGCCTTGCGGATGGAGACCACCGCGATGCGGTAGGAGCAGGCCTCCGGCGGCAGCCAGAAATCGACAATTTCAGGGAACTGGAGCCTCAGGATCGGAATATAAAGCTCGTTCAGCGCCATCGAGATAATCGCGGGTTCGTCCGGCGGTGGCCCGGTGTAGGTCGAGAGCAGGGTCCGTTTCTCCCGCATGGTAACGGCGCTGAGTGTGAAGACGGGAAAGGGCGCTACCGCGTTCAGATGCCCGGTATGGTCGCCATAGGGCCCCTCGTCGGCGAATTCCTCGTGCGAGACATGGCCTTCCAGGACAATTTCCGCCTCGGCCGGCACCTGCAGCGGCACGGTCAGGCAGTTCGCCAGCCCGATGCGCCGTCCCCGCAGCAAGCCGGCGAACTGGTATTCGGACAAGGTGTCCGGCAACGGCGTTACCGCCGACAGCATGGTGCAGGGATCGGCCCCAATCGCGGCCGCCACGGGCATCGGCTCAGACCGGGCCTGGACCCAGCGGCGATAATGCTGCGCCCCGCCCCGGTGCGGCAGCCAGCGCATCAATACCTTGTTACGGTCAATCACCTGCATGCGGTAGATGCCGATGTTGTACTGATCCTCGGCGCCACTGCCGGGCCCCCTGGTGATAACCATGGGCCAGATGATCAACGGCGCCGGCTCGCCTGGCCAACACCGTGGTATCGGCAATCGCCCGAGATCTATCTCGTCGCCGCGCCAGGCAACCTCCTGGCAGGGCGGCGTGCGGTGGCGGCTACGCTTTGGCTGCATGGCCCCAACGCGCTTCAGCAAGGGCATGGCATCCACGACTTCCTTGAGGCTGCCGGGTAGCGCCGGCTGATGCAAGGTGGCCAGCATCTCGCCAACCGCACGCAGTTCCCCCGCCCTTCGGCCCATCGCCATGGCAACCCGCTCGACTGTACCGAACAGATTGATCAGGACAGGCGTATCGTAGCCTTGGCCATCGGGGCCGATGGGATTTTCGAACAGGGCCGCCGGCCCGCCCTCGGCCAGCAGGCGGGTATGGATTTCAGTCATCTCCAGCGTTGTCGAGACAGGCGTCTTAATCCGCACCAACTGCCCGGCCCGCTCCAGCCGATCGATGAACCGGCCCAGGGTCAGATCGATCATGACGCGGTCTTCATTTCGCCGCCCTCATGGCCGCGGCGCTGGCGGTGCCCGCGGCGGCGGTCGCATCAAGCCAAAGATGGCCTTCCCGGCCCTGCAGGTAACCGTTGGCCAGGGGCACGTCACCAACGACCCCGCGCAAGCGCGCCGCCGCCGCCTCGGGCGCCAGGACGTCGCCCAGGGCTGCATCGAACAGCGCCGCCACCTGAACCATGTCGCAACTGTGGGGCCAAAGGCGGAAGCTGACTATGCCGGCGTCCCTCAAGGTCTGCAATTCACCCAACAGGCTGCAATAGCTGTCGGACAGCGTTTGCGTGCCATTGATGGCAAGGAAGGGCTCGTTATCCAGGGTCTCGATCGTTAGGCCGTCCGGATCCTTGGCGCAGACGAACTGACAGCCATCCTTGTGCAGGTCATGGGCGCGGGCGTGATAGCAGCGGGCCGAGATCGCCAAGGGCAATCGGCCAAAGACCTGCACCTCGAACCCCACCGTCCTGACGGCTTCGGTCCGGCCCAGGGCTTGCAGCGCGGTGATTGATAATTCCGCGGGCAGCGAGATCCTAAAGGCGCCCCGAGCGGCAAGATAGGCGATCGTGTCCTCGTTATAGGCGTTGACAAAGGGGCCGATGACGTGGGGCCGGCCGGCAAGCAGCGCCGCTGTAGCGATATCGTTGGCCTCAAATATGGGGGCCTCGATTATGGGATCGGCGATCGCTTCCCTGATCCCGTCCATTTCCTGCTCGGTCATGATCAGCGCCAGGGTGCTGAACACCACGTTCTTGCCCGCGCGTTCCAACCGCGCGCAAACTTCTGGCAAATACGGCAGGATAAAGGGCCGCCGTTTGGCGCAAACAACCTCGCCCAGATAGACGGTATCAATCGGCGCCTCGTCCGCGATACGGAAGTAGAAATCACGCCAGCGTGCGGCCTCCCAATGGAACAACATTGGTCCCAGCGCAAGCGTGGGGGCGGGCTTGCCGGTCATCGCCATGCCCTCCGATAGGCGCCAGAGGTCTCGCTCTGGCCCTCGGTAATTGCGTCCAGCGCCGACATCTCCGGCATGGCTTCGCCCCTGCGGCAGGCGTCGACGGCGGCGCGGAAGGCGGCAACGACCTGCGCCGTATAGGCACGGCCGCGCTGGCGGCCTTCGATCTTCAATGCGCTGACGCCTGCCGCCATCAATTCCGGCAACAACGGTAGGACGTTGAGAGAGGTTGGCGCTTCGAACAAATAGGAGGCCCGGTCGCCAACCACGAAGCGGCCCTTGCAGAGCGTCGGATAACCGGCGGCGTCGCTCCGCTGAAAAACGTTTATGGTGAATTCACCAAGCCGCGAAACCATCTCTGTCCCGCGCTCCAAATAGCGGACATGGCTGGCGGGTGAGCAGACGCCGGTGATATTGGGTGATTTGCCGGTGACATAGGACGACAACAGACATCGCCCCTCGGCCATCGGGCACATGCCACCAAAGGCAAAGACTTCCGTCTCGACTGGGATGCGGGCGTTGAGCTCGGCGATGTCCTCCACCGTCAGTACCCTTGGCAGCACCACCCGCTTGACGCCGAAGGCCTCGTGATAGAAGCGGATTGCCTCGGCGTTCGAAGCCGAGGCCTGCACCGATAAATGCAACCGCAAGCCCGGATGATGCCTTGCCGCATAGTCCAGCAGACCGATGTCGGCCAGGATCACCGCGTCGACGCCAAGTTCCGCCGCGCAATCGACGGCGCGGCGCCAGGCTTCCGGCGCGCCGGCGCGGGGGAATGTGTTGATGGCAACAAAAACTTTGCAGCCCCGCCCGTGCGCGTATGCCAGGCCGGTTTCCAACTCCGCCGGGCTGAAATTAAGGCCCGGAAAGTTGCGTGCATTGGTTTCGTCACGAAAGCCGAGGTAGACAGCCTCGGCGCCGGCATCGACCGCGGCCCGCAGCGCCGCGGGCGTCCCGGCCGGGCAGATCAGTTCCAGATCGCCTTTACCTTCCTGGGCCAAGCTCATTCCGATCCCGCCAATAGTGTCGCCGCCGGGGCTGCACCGCGCCGACCGCGGAATTGCGCGGCGCCGGCCATTGCCTGCCGCAGGCGTTCCGTCTCGGCTGTCTGGCTCTCGATCCGCTCAATGACGGGCTGCAGCAGCGCCGCCTGCAACAGCGCCATATCATGCCCGGCACGACGGGCCAGTCGTATCAGGCGCTTGACCGCCGATCGAGCTGGCCGCGCCAGGGGGCCGGCGTGGACGAGAATATCGTCAATAATGTCAATCTCCTCGCCATCGACCGCATTCCGGAGCGCCACCACGGCTTCGGTATCGCCTTCGATCGCCAGGCGCCGGGAAAAGAACAAGGCGTCGCCATCGACCCGGCCTTCCAGCAGATCTATCAGCGCCAGCAGAGAGCCGCGCACCACCGCGCCGGCCCGCGCCGCATCCGCCCCACGGGCAATGGTCAGCTTCGGCTGTTGGGCATCCACTCGCAACAGGAAGCGGATGGGCAGATCGATGGGATCAATCAGAAAGACCGTGTCGGCATAAGGCCCCAGGCGTTCCAGCATGGCCGGATGGCGGCGGGCCACCGCGCCCATGATTGCCCGCAGGAGCGGCTGCAGCAGCCGCGACGGCAGGGCCGACAACAGAAAACCACCAAGGAGAATGGGCGAGAATGGCGGCACCATCCCGCCCCTCCCAGGAGCGGTTGCGCGTTGGTTCGACAGATTCCCGAATTCAACCATGGCCACGAGTCCCAATACAGCGGTCATGGGTCCCGTCAGTGGCGCGAAATGTTCTTGGGCAAAACTTTTGCCCGACAGTTTCCCAAAATGCGGCCACTGCCCCGTCGTTGACCAAAAGCAGAGCCGTAACCTGCCGCCAAATGCGCTGGGAGGCATTGACCTGGATCAAAATTGGGGCGCGTCGCGCCCAATGCGGCCCCATCAAGCGCAAATTGCTGAACTAGGCCTCAGTCAGGCGCCAACACGACCAGGGGGATCTCGCGGGTCATCTTGGCTTTTGCCTGGTAATCATCATAGCTGGGAAAAATCTCCGCCATCATTTGCCAAAGGCGTGCTCTCTCGTCTCCCGTTGCGGTATGCGCCGTAGCGGCGAATTGATCCGGTCCCACCTGCAATTGCACGGCCGGGTTGGCCACCAGATTGCCATACCAGACGGGATCGGCCGGGGTGCCGCCCCGCGAGGCGATGATGATGTAGCGGTCGCCGTCCCGGCCATAGATCAAGGGCGTCGTCCGCGGCTCACCCGTGCGCCGGCCGGTGGTGGTCAGTAACAGGCAAGGCAGGTTCTGGCTGCCGTCCACGCCTTTCCATATGTGTCCGTCCGCACCATTGCTCTCGCGGTATTTACGGATATGCTCTACCACCCAGTCTCGCTGGCTCATGTTGTCCCTCGCATGTTCACTATCCGGGAAAACTATAGCGCCAAACGGGCCATGATCAATCAAGAGCGGGGTTATCGGTGGCGAATTCGAGCGGAAAGAAGGCAAGGCCATGATCAAGACCGGCGCACAGCATACCCAATCGCTGCAGGATGGGCGTCAGGTCTATCTGGATGGCGGTGTCGTAGGCGACGTCACCACGCACCCGGCCTTCCGCAATGTCGTCGCCTCGGTGGGCCGGCTTTATGACTTTCAAGGCCAGCCCGGGAACAGAGAGTTGATGACTTTCGCCGTTCCCGATGACGAAGTCCCCGCCGGCGACGGCGCCGATGGCGGCCGGGCCAACCGGATCTGGCAACTACCCCGTTGCTACGAGGATCTGGTGACCCGGCGGCGGGCCCTGGTGGCTTGGACCGAATTGCACGGCGGCTTTTTAGGGCGGGCGCCGGATCATGTCGCCTCCTGTATCGCGGGCATGTACATGGGCCGGGAGATGTTCGCGGCGTACAATAAGGAGCGCGCCGGCGCGTTGAGTGACTATTACCGCTATGCCCGGGACAACGAGCTTTACCTGACCTACGTCATCATCAATCCCCAGGCTGACCGTTCCAAGGCGGCCCATGAACAGCAAGGCGAATTCCTCACCGCCGGCGTGGTTGATCGGGATAGCGAAGGGATCACGGTCCACGGCGCCAAAATGCTGGCCACGGGTGGCGTTGTGGCGAACGAGGTTTTCGTGACCTGTATCCAGCCCTTGCCGCCGGGCGATGCCAAATTCGCCCTGTCCTTCGCCGTGCCCATGAATACCAGGGGCCTGAAGATCCTATCGCGCAAATCCTACGAAGCCCATGCGCCCAGCGAATTCGACAATCCCCTGTCCCATCGCTTTGACGAGAACGATGCGGTGCTGTTTTTCGACTCCGTCAAGGTTCCTTGGGCCCGGGTCTTCATCGATCAGGATGTGGAGATGTGTCAAAAGCAGTTCCACGCCACCCCGGCCCACGTCTATCAGAACTATCAGGCCCAGGTGCGGCTGATGGTGAAGATGAAGTTCCTGGTTGGCCTGGGCCACAAGATCACGGAAACCAACGGCACCACCCAATTCCCCCAGGTCCGTGAAACCCTGGGCCAGTTGGCGGCACAGGGCGCCATGGTCGACGCCATGGTCCACGCCATGGAAGTCAAGGGACGGGCCCACGGCGACTATTTCGTGCCGGACCGGCATACGCTGTATGCGGCCCAGGTCTTGACCCAACAGCTTTATCCCCAGGTCATGGCAACCTTGCGCGACCTGGCCGGGGGCGGCATGATCATGCTGCCCTCGTCCGTGGCCGATTTCGCCAACCCCGAAATTCGCGCCCTGATCGGCATCACCCAGCAATCCCCCGTCCTTGGTTCCGAGGACCGGGTGAAATTCTTCAAGCTGGCGTGGGATGCTGTCGGTTCTGAATTCGCCTCGCGCCATACGCAGTACGAAATGTTCTACGCGGGCGCGACCTTCGTGACCAAGAACCACAGCTATCGCACCTACGACTGGGACCACGGCAAGAGCCTGGTGGATCGTATCCTGGACAGCTATAGCCTCAACGACGCAAATGAAGGAAAATAGACATGGCCGTGACCAAGGCGCACCAAGAGTTTTTCGCCGTTAATTTCGAGGATGGCTGGGAAGTTCCCGCCGGATACCCCGACGGAATCCAGCAAAAGGTGTTGTCCGGCTCCCTGGATGAAGAGAACAGCCGCGGCAGCCGGACCCGCCTGCTGCGCTTTCAGCCCGGCGTTTATACCACCGTACCCTTTGTTCACGAGCATTGGGAGGAGGTCTATCTGGTCTCCGGCGATCTAACGGTTGGCAATGACGCCAATGGGAAGGGCGGTGAACCCTTCAAGGCCAACACCTACGCCTGCCGCCCGCCGGGCGCCCCCCACGGCCCGTTCAAATCAGAAACTGGCTGCGTGCTGTTCGAGATCCATTACTACGATCCGGCGTAGACTATTTTCGTTCACGCAGTGCGCCTTTGGCGCATGCTCCACGGGGGCGTTAGGGCACTGGCGTGAACGAAAATAGCTAGACTTGTTCGATGAAAATCGAACAAGTCTACGCGTCGGGCGGCAGGACAATGGGTTGCCCGTGGGGCGTGGCGTGGCTGGCGCGATCCCAGGCAGCCTTGCGCCGCAGCAGATCGTCGCTCGTCAACAGGCCTTTTTCCGCAACCAGGGTTTCCAGTGCCTGCAACCAGTGCAGGTAATAGGTATCGCCCCGGTCGGGGTCGCCGTCCGCCTGGGCGGCGGCTATTGCGTCACTCAACCGCTCGGCCCATTCGGGCCAGGTGAAATGGCCCTGTTCGTGCAGCCACAGGGTCATGGCGAACGCCTGCGCCTGCCAGGGCTCGGCGAACACCGGGCCGTCTGCGTCTCGTGGCATGGCGGGCAATTCCGCCGGCGTCGGCAGGTTCCGTTCCGCTGACATCTCAACTCGCCTCCAGATAATCGTCCCACATATCCACATAGACCTTGTCGGCGGGGGCCGCACCCGGGCCCCAAATCTCCCGCGCGGAAAATCGAACGCTGTAGAGATGTTGCGGCTTTTTACCGGCAAACACGGCATTGGTATCGGGGAAGATGAAGACGCCATGATCCCGGTCGATCGCGCCAACCTTACCGCGCACATAGCGCGGCAGCCGGGTATGCCCGGTGGGGTGGATGTTGCGGGCCCGCACCTTGTCGCCGGCCTTGAATTGCGCTTCGATCACCGTATCGATCCGCGCCGAACGCGCCTGGCGCTGACGGGCGAAAATGTCCTCGACGCTCAGGGCCTGACCGTGCCCTTCCACCTGGCGCCGCGCCGACGGGCTGTCCAGTTCCTCCCTGGTCACCATATCGTGGGCGATCAGGATATTCTCCGTGCGGTACAGCCAGCGCTGATAATAGCTGGATTGCAGGTAGAGGGCCGGATCCAGTTGTTCCATTTCGTAGCGGCCGGCATCTATGTTCCATTTTCCCAACGCACCCAGGGCGCTGTTCAGCGCCCATACCCGGCCCTCCCAGGGGGCGTGAAAAACCGGTTCATCCTGTTCGATGGGAATCGGACCGAAGCCATCCATGCCGCCCATGTCATGAATGCCGTTCATTGATTTTTTTTCACCTCTGACAGTCGGTCCGTACCGATCATGGAATTACGCGTGACCAGTTCGGCCAGCTCGTCCTCGGCCAGGCCCGCCGTCCCTGGGGGGCGTTCGGGCAGGACCAGATAACGAACCTCGGCGGTGCTGTCCCAGACCCGCACTTCGACGTCATCGCCGATGTCCTGGCCGAATTCCCGGAGCACGCCGCGCGGATCCCTGACCGCGCGGGACCGGTAGGGAAAGGATTTATACCAGGCCGGCGGCAATCCCAGCACGGCCCATGGATAGCAGGAGCACAGGGTACAGACGGTAAGATTATGAACCGCCGGGGTGTTCTCCAGCACCACGATATCGGCGCCCTGGGTCGAAGTGTAGCCAAGGGAGTCAATGGCGGCGGTGCCATCGCGCAACAGCCACTGCTTGAATTCGGGATCAATCCAGGCGCGGGCCACAACCCTGGCCCCGTTGCGCGGTCCGACCTTGTTCTCATAGGTATCGACAATGGCATCCAATGCGGCCGGGTCAACCAGGCCCTTATCCGCCAGCAGGGATTCCAGCGCGCGGACCCGAAGCTCGGTATCCGACAGATGGGAATGATCTGCGTGATCGGTCATAACTGGTCTCCGTTAGGCCACGGGCGGCAGGTCTTCTTCGAGGATCGAGATGCTGAGGGCATAGGATACTTCGCCTTCATCCTCGTCCCGGTGCAGCACGCCAATGAATTCGCCGGCGATGGAAACTTCCACCGGCGACCCAGACCGCAAGGGCGGCGTTATGGTGATACGCTCGTTGGCAAAAATTCTGCGCAGATAGCTTTGTACCCTGGCAATCTCGTTCGCTGTCATCCATTGCCTCCATTTTTGTGGTAACGCTGTATACCAGCGTTTTGGTGCGAAAGCACCCGTGCCATGTCGAATAGAATACGCAGTCACCAACAAAGGACTTGGAACATGTCGGAATTGGAAGGGAAAGTTGCCGTCATCACCGGCGGCGCCAGCGGCATTGGTGAAGCCACCGCGCGGCTTTTTGTGACCCAGGGCGCCAAGGTCCTGATCGCCGATATGCAGCAGGAACGCGGCGCGGCGCTGGCCGAGGAATTGGGCCCGGCGGTGCTGTTCCAACGGGTCGAAGTGCGCCAGGAATCGGAGGTGAAGGCGGCCATCGATCGCGCGGTCAGCACATGGGGCCGGCTGGACTGCATCTTCAACAACGCCGGCTTTGGCGGCGTCCTGGGCCCCATAGAGGGCATCCCGGTGGATGATTTCGATATGACCATGGATGTTCTGGTGCGCGGCGTCTTTCTGGGGATGAAACATGCCGTGCCCGTCATGAAGCAACAAGGTTCGGGCAGCATCATCAATACCGGCAGCATCGCCGGCGTCACCGCCGGGCGCGGCCCGATCATCTATTCGGCGGCGAAGGCGGCGGTGGTGCATCTGTCCAAGGTAACGGCCATGGAACTGGGAGAACATTCCATCCGGGTCAACTGCCTTTGCCCCGGTTATATCGCGACGCCGTTGTCGGCCAACACCGTGGGCCGGCCCGATGCGCTGATCGAAAAGAAGCATGACACCTATGCCGTGCGCCAACCAATTCCCAGGGCTGGCCTGCCGGACGATATCGCCCAGATGGCGCTGTTTCTTGCCTCCGATCGCTCCACCTTCGTTACCGGGCAGGCTCTTGTCGTGGACGGCGGCGCCGCCACCGGCGTGATGTGGTCCGATCAGAAGGACGTCTACAAGACCTATCACCCCATCAAGATCTACAACCCCGACATTGTCTGACGAAGGGGACGCAAAGATGGCTGAATTGACGGTTGGCATCGGCGGCTTTGGCGCCATTGGCGCCTCGGTGGCAAGAGCACTGGACGCCGGACCCTTGGACAAAGGCGCCGTACATGGCGGCATACCGGGCATCCGCCTGGTTGCCGTTTCCGCCCGTGACCATGACGGCGCGCGGGCCCGGATGGCCGGCATGGCGAAGCCGCCGTCCGTCGTCGGTCTGGCGGAACTGGCCAGCCTGGCCGACATTGTGGTGGAATGCGCCCCGGCGGCCGTGTTTGGCGACGTGGCCACGGCAGCGGTTGAGGCGGGCAGGATATTTATCCCTCTCAGTTGCGGCGCCCTGTTGCAGAACATGGAACTGGTGGCGCGGGCCAAGGTGACCGGCGCCCGGATTATTGTTCCGACCGGCGCCCTGTTGGGCCTTGATGCCGTGCGGGCCGCGGCCGAGGGGGTCATCCATTCGGTCCACATGGTGACGCGCAAGCCCCCCAAAGGCCTGGCCGGCGCGCCGCACCTGGTCGAGAACGACATCAACGTCGAAAACCTCAGCGCACCCAAGTTGGTGTTCGAGGGCACGGCACGGGACGCGGCCAAGGCCTTCCCGGCCAACGTCAACGTCGCCGCCGCCCTCAGCCTGGCCGGCAATGGCCCCGACAGCACGACAATTGAAATCTGGGCCGACCCCACCGTTACCCGCAATACCCACACCATCAAGGTGGATTCCGACGCCACCCGCTTTGAGATGACCATCGAAGGCATCCCCTCTCCCGACAATCCGGCGACCGGCCTGCTAACGCCCCTTAGTGTCCTGGCAACCTTGCGCGGACTGGTCAGCACCCTGAAAGTAGGTACGTAATGCCGCGACTAGGTATTGCCGTCTCCGGCGGCCCCAATCCTTCGGAAATCGTGGATCTTGTCGTGCTGGCGGAATCCCTTGGCTATGAATCGGCCTGGGTGGCGGAAGGCCACGGCGGCGATCAATTCTCGGTCCTGACCGGTTGCGCCATGCGGACCTCGCGCATCCAATTGGGCACTGCCATCTCCAGCGTTTATGTGCGGTCCATCCCGACCATTGCCATGGCCGCGGCCACGGTCGACGAGTTGTCAAACGGGCGGTTTATCCTCGGTCTTGGCTCCTCCCACAAAGTTCAGGTGGTGCCCGAACACGGTGTGGCCTACAGCAAGCCCATCACCCGCCTGCGCGAGAGCGTGGAGATCATTCGTATGCTGTTGCGGACCGGACAGGCCCAGTATGACGGCGAGACGGTGCGGATCGAGAATTTTGATTTGTGGTTCACACCCCGCCGGCCGGACATTCCCATCTACGCGGCCGCTGTATTTCCCAAAATGATGGCGGTCTGCGGCGAGATCGCCGATGGCATTATCCTGACGCGCAGCACGCTGAAGACGGGCGCCGAGGTCAGGCAGCGCCTTGGCGCGGGCGCCAAACGAGCGGGCCGTGACCCAGGCAGGATCGCCATTACGTCGCTGTTACCCACCGCCGTCGCCGACAGCCGCCAGGACGCGTTGGCCGTGATGCGGCCGGGCCTGGCCTTCTATGCGGGCTTTTTCCCCCGATACAACAAGTTGATTGCGGAACACGGCTTCGCCGAAGAAGCCGCCGCCATTGCCACGGCCTGGGCCAAGGGCGATCGGGCCGGGGCGGAGCGATCAGTCAGCGATGCCATGATCGATGCCACATCCATTGTCGGCACGCCGGCGCAATGCCGCGACCGATTGGAGGCGTACCGCCAATCGGGCATAGATCTGCCGATCATCAGCCCCTTTGCCCGCGGCGCGGACGCCAAGGCGACTTTCGCGGCTGCAATCAGAGCCTGCGCGCCGGACTAAAGCGTGCCGCGTTCTAAGGCTCGAAAAATTGCAGGCCGAGCGCGAAACGGACCGCTGGACCAAACTCATCAAAAACAGTTTAACGGATGTAGATATGCACTTCGTTGCTGGCCGCCGTCCCGGACGAGGACGCGGATAGGGAAATCCGGCTGGCGGGCAGACCCATGTCCATCAAGGATTTCAGCACGTCGTTGGTATGCTTTTTGATGGTCGATTGGGCCATGGCCTGTTCCGACACATTGCCCTGGTTTGGCGTAACGGCCACGAGGTCGAAATTCGCCTCCGGCCGCACTTGCAAGGTCTTTGACACGGCGGTGTACAACGCCTGTTGATAGGGCACATCGCGCCGGTCAAAGCGGATTACCACCAGAGGCTGGCGGCCACCGGCCATAAAGCCGCGGCGCGGCGTGCTCGAGGTTGAGAAAGACGCCGGTTGCGCACCGGCGCTAAAGGCGCGAGCCATCAGGCTGCTACCGTGCAATTCACCGTTCATGATGGATGCCGACAAAGTGGTCAGATTGCTGCGCTCGCCCGCCACATACGAGGTCTGCCGGGCCACATCCTCATTGATCTCTCCCAGCAGACGGTCGATCAGGACCACCGCACGGTTGGTCTCGTCTTCCAGCAAGGCCAGTTGCCGGTGATCCTCATCAATAGCGCCGGTCAGGCCATAGGCTTCCCGGGCCGACCCCAAAATATAGGTGGCGAGCGCGGAATTAGAGGCGATCTGATTGGCCAGGGTGTTCATGGCCGCGATATCGCCGCTGATGCGGTCCAACTCCGCCTGGGCCGCGTTCCATTGGTTGACCAGAATGGGATTGCCCGGCGTGGTGCCCAGTTGCAGCCGCGCGCCAATGGCGGCCACGGTGCCATGATAACGCTGGGCATTATCGGTCGTCATCTGACGAATTTGCTGCAATTGCCCGTTCTGTTGGCCGAGCTGCCCTTTCAGACGCTGCAATTCGCCGCGCAACTGTTCAACCTTTTGTCCGACCAAAGTGCCGGTGGGCTGCCCGCTGTACGCCATGTTTGGCGACGGCGCCGCGGCCATAATAGGCGGCGGCGGCGCGCTAAAGGTCGGCTGGAGGTTCTGTTCGGCCCGCGAGGGCGGAACATTGACTTTTTGCGCTGTTTGGCCCGCCGGCTCGTCGCCCGTCAAAGACGGCCACAACGAATCGGAGTCAAAAGAACACCCTGAAAGCAAGATTGCCGCCCCTAGGACAGCACCCGTCGACCTGCGCAAATTCACTCTCCCTGACAGGCGAACCCAAAACCCCATTTTTAACCCGAGGTCCCTAATATAGTGGCCACGCCGGTGACCGTTTCGTCAGTCAATTTCAGTCATAGTCGATTCGAGCAAAAGGATACAGGCAAATCCACATGATTAATGCAAAAAAATCCTGCGGCCCCGCGGCGTCACTTTAAGACATCCGCGCCCGAATACTAAATGTAACCGGTTTATCCTTTACAATGTGTGATCGTCGCGAAAATTAGCCAACACAGGGCGGCAGGACAAGCGGCGTTCCGAAGCGACCCGATAAGTGCCCGGCCGGAAAAAAATTTATCGCCGACGGCGCCCATGGCGCTTGCCTTGGCTTGGCCTTTTGGTTAGGTAGGCATTCCGCTTCCCGCGCCCTGCGGTTCAGCGGTTGCGCGCCCGTAGCTCAACTGGATAGAGCGTCTGACTACGGATCAGGAGGTTGGGAGTTCGAATCTTCCCGGGCGCGCCAATTTCATTGTGATATTTCAAACGCTTACCTAGAAACGGCTAACCCCTTACTTATCTGGCCAGCGCGATAAATAAGGAGAAATGGGGATGGGCAGGGGCTTTTTGCGCTAAAAAATACGACGGTTGGAAAGGCGCACCCCAGGTGCCATGCGACAAAACACCTGGGGTGCAAACATCGGGGCGACGGCTCTGGGACTCTGAGACCCAATCGTGCGCCGCGATGTTAACTTGTCGGGGCCGGTGGCCAGCGGTGTCCACCCCGCAGCCTGCCGGGCCCAGCTTCGCTCAGGAACGGCCCGGCCCCAACCTATGCCGCCGCCTTTTCAGGCCGCGCCAAATGCCAATCGACCAATCGCTGTTGCCACCCATCACCGAGTGTGACCATGCCACCCGTGCATCGGAATGACACTCGGCACAGGCCGCGTTCGCGTTCGCCGGGCAACAACCAAGCCCCGTCAATTATTAGGTCGGCCGAGGCGAAACCAATGGCGGCGAGCGCCGCATCGTATTGCGTCCGCATCTCGGCCAAGGTCTGTTGGAACGCGGACCAATCTTCGATCACGCCGAACCGGTCGGGGTAGTGCCGGGCCGCACGTCGAGCGGCAATCGCAAAGGCATCGCGCCCGTTGGCACCCACCTGGGCCAGTTGCGGGTTCGCCGCCTCGTTGCCGTACGCCCCCAAAAACTGAACCATCCGTGCTGGATTCGGCACGGACGGCGAGTTGCTGCCCGAGATCACCTCGGCCAGTTTTCTGATCAAGGCCGCCGCGTCGGCATAGTCTGGCTGGTCTAGGCTTTCCTCAACTAAATCGAGTCGGGCTTCGGACGTGCCCGCAGCCGCAAGCGCCGCGCCGACAAAGGCCTCCGCCGATAATTTTGGACTGTTGTTCATCTCGCCCAAGGACCGGGCCAGAGCAACCGCCCTTTTTAGATTTTTCATGACGCGTAATCCCGTTTCAGGCCGGGGTTCTGATCCAGCACGCGGTGCATGGCCGTTCGATAATCGCGCTCGCCGGTTTCGGCCATGAGCCGCGCCGTCAGCCGGTGGATTTCATCGCCCGCATCCGAGGATGCGTACTCGTCACGGATGGGCGCGACGTGTTGACCGTCCGCGCTGACTCGGAAATTGTAGATTTTTAAATGTGATGCCGTGGATTCCATGGGTGCTTTTTCCTTTTCAAAATGGACATTTTTTCGGTTCGGGTTTTTGGCCGACGAGGCCGAGCCCCAAAAGATCGCGGCGCACGGAATTCGAGAACCAAATGCAGCGGCGATCCGCTTCTTCTGGGCTTACGTCGCCGCTCAAAACTTGCTCTGCCAAGAGTTTCAACCGGGCAAGCTTGACCGTCGCCAGACCGATTAAAATTCGCTCGCCCGGCCCAGGTGCGCGGCCCAGGCTGGCCGTCAACTCGGCGGTGACCATCCTCGAAAAGCGGCCCAGGTCGGTTCGGCCGTCGAGTTTTTCCAACCGGGCCGAAATCGAATTGGGGCCTATTGCTTGGGTAACCATGCCCTAAAATCCTTATTTGCAGAAATATTGTAGCTAGTATTTGGCAGTT
>JAQBYC010000068.1 GCA_027623205.1 Pseudomonadota bacterium
CGCCAGGGTCAGGCCCATTTGCCAGAAGTCGGCTTCCAAGCGGGTGGCCTGGTGGAAGGTTCGCGCCAGGGCGTCGAAGCGGGCCGGGGTCAGGCGCTGTGCCGCCAGACGGTCCAGTTGCGCCACCGCGCCGGCGGCGACCGCCTGGTAATCCGCGCCGGCATACATCTCGATCCAGGAGGCATAGGGGTTGCCCGCCATCACCGTCGCCGGGTCCGCCGCCAGGGCGGCGCCAATCTCGCCATAGCCAATGACGCAAGGGGCCAGGGCGGCATAAAGATCCAGGCTGTCCCCGGCCATGCCGCTTTCCAGCACGAAACGGGTATAGGCCAGGGTCGCCTTGGCTTCCGGCAAGGCCGCCATGGCCGCTTCATTCAGGTCCCAGCCCTGGCAATAGTCGACATGCAGCGCCATTTCCACATTCAGGATGCCGTGGACGCTGGCCACCGCCAACCGCATCTCGGCCAGGTCGGTGGTTTTGTAGGCGGCCAGGGCATAGGCGCGGGCAAAATGGATGAGGAACAGATAATCCTGGCCCAGATAATGGCGGAACGCCGCCTCGGGCAGGGCGCCGGCGGCCAATTGGCGGACGAAATCATGCCCGGTATAGGCCCGCCAGTCGCCGCCGCAGGCCGCCTTGAGGCGGTCAAACAAGCTGACTGCTGTCTTGTTCATCGGAGAGGGGTCATCGGATTGGGCTCGCTAAACTTTTGGCTGTTGCTGGGTGAGGCTATGGACGGCGCCGCCGCGAAAGGCGATGTCGGCCATATCCAGTTGCACCATCTCGCGCCGGGGAAAGGCGGCGGCGATCAGGTTTGCGGCTTCCTCGTCGCCGGCATCGTCAAATGCCGGCACATAGACGGCGTTGTTGGCGAGATAGAAATCCAGATATGAGCGGACCAGAAAGCGCCCGTCCGGCTGCCGCAGGGGCGCGGGCAGGGGCAGTTCCAGCAGTTCCAGCGGCCGCCCCAGGGCATCCCGCTCCCGCGCCAGCCGGGCCAGATTATCCGACAGAACGCCATGATTGGGATCACCGCGATGGGCCGCCACGGCGCACATCATACGGCCGGGTGCGACGAAACGCGCGACCTTGTCGACGTGGCCATCGGCCCGGTCGCCGACCAAACCACCGGGCAGCCAGATCACCTTGCGAATGCCGAAATACATCGCCAGACGCTCTTCGATCTGGCGTCTGTCCAGGGTTGGGTTGCGATCGGAATTAAAGGCGACGGATTCCGTCGTGATCAGGGTGCCCGACCCGTCCACATGGATGGCGCCGCCTTCCAGGACCATGGGCACGCGATAGCAGGGCAGGTCCAGTTCGTGCAGCAGCCACTGACCCAACTTGGCGTCCTTGTCATAGTCGTGGTGCTTGTTACCCCAGGCATTGAAGTCGAATACCGCGCCGGCCAGGCGGCCTTCTCCGTCGATCAGGAAGTTCGGCGCGATGTCACGGCTCCAGGAATCATCCAGGTCGGCTTCCCAAATCGTCACCAGACTGCCCAATTGCAGCCGCGCGATGGCAATCAACTCGGGCGTCACCAACATGGTCACGGGTTCATACTTGGCGATCGCCCGGGCCAATGCCGCCGTGGCCAGGCAGGCCAGATCCATGGCCTCGCCCCAGGCGTCTATGCGGCAGGGCCAGGCCATCCAGCAGCGTTCGTGCGGCCCCCAATCGGGCGGCATGTAAAAGCCGTCTTCGGCCGGTGTGCGATCCATCCCTAAGCCGCCTTTCGCCCGCTTAAGGGCAAGCTGTATAATGTCCGTGGCCCCGTCAGGCCGCGCAGGCGGTGCCGGCCCATGGCCTCGAACTGGTCCGTGCAATGGCGGGCGGAGTCGTAGAATGCCTCCGAGACCAGCCAGTTGCGGTCCAAGTCGCCGCACATGGCCTCGATCCTGCTGGCCTCGTTCACGGCCGGGCCAATGACGGTAAAATCCAGGCGTCCCTCGACGCCCACGTTGCCATAAAGCACAGTGCCGATATGCAGCGCCAAATCCAGCTCCACGGTCGGTTGCCCGGCCGCTTCCCGTGCGGCATTCAGGGACCGAATGGCGGCAAAGGCATCCCGTCCGGCCGCAATGCCCTGCCGGCAGGCAACCTGGCATTCCTTGTCGTCGGCGGAAATTTCAAACACCGCCAGCACCCCATCACCGAGGAATTTCAAGACTTCGCCCCCCCGTTGTAACACGCCCCGCGCCATGGCATCGAGGTAATCGTCCAAGGCGCGCAACAAGACGGGGCCGGGCAATTGTTCCGCCAGGGGCGTGAAGCCGCGCAGATCGGCGTAGTAAATCACCGCCCGCATGCTGGCTGCCGTGCCCCGGTCTATCTCGCCATCCATGACCCGCCGCCCCGCATCCCTGCCAAGGTAGGTACAGGCCACGCTCAAGGCCGTGGCAGAGGCTGCGGCGCTACGGGCAGCCAGGGCAAAAACCTCCAACAGGGACTCCAGCCCGGCAATCTCGTCCGCCGTCATGCCGCCGGTCCGGTCGAACAGCAGGGAAACCAGGATGCCATCCTGCCGATCCGGCCGTTGCGCGCGGTCGAACGGGAACAACCGGACGAAATAATCCGTTCCGCCTTCATCGCGGAAGGTCTGGTAAATAGGGAAATCCGGGTCGGCGGTCGCCTGCAAATTCTGGCGCAGGCGCAACAACTTGTGCTCGCGCATGTGATGGAACGGACTGCGCAGGTAGTCCTCATTGTCGCCACGCTGGCGAAGGTAGGACTCCGTGGCCAATTGCGCTGCCCCGCGGCGCCAGATGTAGGCATAGCCGCCGTACAGGGGATGCAGGGTCTGCAGGCCGACGAAGGCGCGCAACAGAGGCAGCCCGCCCGCCAACAGCCGTTCACATAGCCCCGCAAGCAATTGCTCGATCGAATCACCCGCCAGACCGCGTTTGACGAGCCATCCTCCGGCCTCCGCCGCCGCGCCCGATGTTGCGCCCGATGTTGTGTCTTGTATGTTCATGGGTCCGCCTTAAGAATAAGTGTTCCCGCCCGCTGATGCGAGGTACAAACTGCAATTTCTGCAACCATCCAACTACTGAAATATAGGAGACCAGAATGGCGGGAGAAATAGAGGCGCGGTTAAAGGCATTGGATATCACCTTGCCCGATGCACCGGCGCCGGCGGCGAATTATGTGCCCTACGTACGTACCGGCAATCAGGTCTTCGTCTCCGGGCAGGTGCCATGGGTGGGCGGAGAACGAAATTTCGTCGGTAAGGTGGGGGCCGAATTCACCATTGAGGAGGGTCAGGCGGCGGCCCGTGTCGTGGTCTTGAATATCATCGCGCAGGTCAAGGCGGCCTGCGAGGGCGATCTGGACCGGGTCGTGCGTTGCGTCAAATTGGGTGGTTTCGTCAATTGTACGCCGGATTTTCATAATCATCCGCAAGTCATCAACGGCGCCTCGGATTTGATGGTCGAGGTTTTTGGCGAAGCGGGCCGCCATGCGCGGTTTGCCGTGGGCGCGCCGGCGCTGCCCTTCAACGTGGCGGTGGAAATCGATGCGGTGTTCGAGGTACGATGACCCAGACACCCGATTGGTTGCGCGGACGGCCCATTGCCCATCGCGGCCTGCATAACCCGCAGGCCGGCATACCGGAGAATTCCCTGGCGGCCTTCGCCGCGGCGGTCGCCGATGGTTATGGCGTGGAATTGGATGTCCAAGCCTCCGCCGATGGCCAGGCCATGGTTTTCCATGACTGGAGTCTTGTCCGAATGACCGGGGCGGATGGCGGCATTGCCGACCATGATGCGGCCGCCCTGACCGGCTTGCGGTTACAACAAAGCCGTCAAAGGATCCCGACCTTGTCGCAGGTTCTGACCCTGATCGCGGGCCGTGCGCCGGTTATTGTCGAGATCAAAAACCGGTCCGGCCCCGTCGGCGGGACGGAGGAAGCCGCTTTGCGCGAATTGCGGAACTATGGCGGGCCATTTGCCGTGACCTCCTTCAATCCGCACTCCCTGGCCTGGTTCCGGGAACGGATGCCGGCCTGGCCGCGGGGGCAGAACGTCGGCTCACGGCATTTTTCGGCCTCCATGCCCTTCTGGCGGCGTCTGGCCATGCGCTATTTGCTGGATTTGGATCAGGCCCGACCCGACTTTGTCGTTTACGATTGCCTGGATCTGCCGTTTTGGGCGGCGGCGCGGCGCCGGGCGGCCGGGAAACCGTTGCTCGCCTTCACCATAAGGAATAGGGCTGAAATGCGCCGCCTTGCGCCCTATGTTGATAATATCATTTTTGAAGGGTTTCGTTGTTGAACGGGGCGGGGATTTGGACAGGGTGGGGCATGGCGAAAACTGAAGAGGCTGGCGTGGTTGCGCGCATCGTGCAATCCATGGGCGCGATACCCGCGGCCCATTGGGATGCCTGCGCCGGCGACAGCGATCCCTTTCTCTCCCACGCCTTCCTGCTGGCGCTGGAGGAAAGCGGCTGTGTTCATAACCGGACAGGTTGGGGCCCCGTGCATTTGCTGATGGATGATCCCGACGGCGGACCCCCGGCCGGTTGCGTGCCGCTGTATATGAAAAGTCATAGCCGCGGCGAATTCATCTTTGATTACGGCTGGGCCGACGCCTATGAACGGGCCGGCGGGCGCTATTATCCCAAACTATTGGCGGCGGTGCCCTTTACCCCCGCCACGGGTCCGCGCCTGCTGGTGCGCCCCGATTTGGACCGGGTGACGATCCAGCGCCAACTGGCGGCAGGCCTGGTTGGCGTGGCGGAACATCTTGACATCGCCACCATCAGCGTCAATTTTTTGCCCGAGGACGAATGGGACCTTTTGGAAGACGCGGACTATTTGAAACGGGCGGACCAGCAATTCCATTGGTACAATCGGGGTTATGGCAGCTTCGATGAATTCCTGGACGATCTGTCGTCGCGCAAGCGCAAGACCATTCGACGCGAGCGGCGTGGCGCCCTCGAAACGGGCGTCGAGATAGAATTGTTGAGCGGCAGCGACCTGCGGGAAGAACATTGGGACGCGTTTTATGAATTCTATACGGACACGGGTAGCCGCAAATGGGGCCAACCCTATTTGAACCGGCGTTTCTTCAGCCTGATCAGCGAAAACATGGCGGACAGGATCCTGTTGATCATGTGTCGCCGCCAGGGACGTTATATTGCCGGCGCCTTGAACCTGATCGGTAGCGAGGCATTATTTGGCCGTTATTGGGGCTGCATCGAAGATCATCCATTTCTGCATTTCGAGGTCTGTTATTATCAGGCCATTGACTATGCGATCCGGCATGGTTTGGCCCGTGTCGAAGCCGGCGCCCAGGGTCCGCACAAAATCGCCCGCGGCTATCGTCCGACGCAGACCCATAGCGCGCATTTTATCCGCGATCCCGGCTTTCGCACGGCTGTGGCCAATTATCTGGAACACGAACGGGCGGAAATCGGCAATGATATAGAATATCTGGCGGAGCGCGGCCCTTTCCGCAAAGGGGAACGCCCGGGACTGGAATAGAGCGTGTCGCGGCTCAATTGCCAATGCGAAAGCGGCCTGGGAAAAGTTGTATGAGATCACGCTTGGAGAGGTGATGGCGCAATGCGGAAACCATTTCAAGGCAGCTGCCTGTGCGGCGATGTGCAGTTCAGCGTGCGGCCACCCAGTCTGTTCTGCTGTCACTGCCATTGCGCCTACTGCCGGTCGGCGCATGGCGCGGCTTTCGTTACCTGGGTGGGCGCGGCGGAGGAACGGTTCAAACTGAACGATCCCAATGGCCGGCTGGTTTGGTACCAGTCCTCGAAACAGAGCCGGCGGGGCTTTTGCGGGCAATGCGGCAGCACGCTGTTCTTCGCCTCGGATCTCGCGCCGGGCGAAATCCACGTCGCCCGCGCCCTGATCCAAGGCGATATCGACCGGGCGCCCGCGGCCAATGCGTTTCACGACCAACGGGTCCATTGGGTTGAAGTGGCGGGCGATCTGGCGGACTATCACAGCGGCGGTCCTGAGTTGAACCGTTACCAGAGTATCACGCCACTGGATTAGAGCCTGAGGCGCTGGCCGCAAGACAGGCAGTTATAACCATCGGTGAGGCCCTTCAGCGTCGTGGCGGTGTCGCAAGCCGGGCAACGCAGATGCGCCAGGGCGCCATACAATGGCAACAGCACGACGACACCCATGGCCGTCAGATGAAAGCCCGCCAAGCTCAGGACAGCCGCACCGAAGACCCCCGCCAGGATCCAGCGCCGGAAGTAATCGCACCGGTAGGCGAATTTAGTGATCATGGGCCAGTCATCGCGACGGGGCGGCGCCAGTATTTTCTTCGGTTTCGAGGTCGTCTTGTTTTCCATGGGCCGGTCAGATATGGGGTTTCCCGTGGCGCGCTTCAACTGCAAGGGCGGCGTACACGGCGCCATTGAAAGACACTATAAAGTGTAATTGTGTCCCAACGCCGCCATTTTCGCACTAGACCATGTTTCTTCCAAACATGCCCGGACTCTTAAGAAAAGAGCTATTGATCCAACCGCTTGGATCGCCAAAGCGACTCCAATTGATTGAAAATTGCTCTACTATACGCTTGGCCCTGGTGATCTGGTGCCAGGCTGGGTAGATTTCCAACATGACGGCAATAGAGGGAACATAGACATGGCCGACCCAGATTGCGTTTTCTGTAAAATCATCGCCGGCGAGATCCCTTCGTTCAAGCTGTACGAAGACGACCGTGTTTATGCGATGATGGATATCAATCCCTTCGATGACGGCCATTGTCTGGTTGTTACCAAGTCCCATGTGGAGAATTTGCTGACCGCGGACCCGGATGACCTGGCCGCCGTGCTACCCGCGGCGCAAAAAATCGCCCGTGCGGTGGAGGCGGCCCTGGTACCCGAAGGTATCAATCTCGTCCAGGCCAACGGACCGGCGGCGGGCCAGACCGTGTACCATTTCCACACCCACATCTTTCCCCGCCGCTTGAACGACGGGGCCATGCTGAACTGGGGTCATACGCCGGGCGACATGGCGCGGATAGAAGAGGTCTACAACAAGATCATGGCTGCCCTGTAATGCGCCGCCTTGCAACCTGCTGCCGGCCTTGAAACCGCCATCTTTGCCCGCTACCCCTTGTCCGGTGGGACCGCATCGCATAGGAATCGGGTTTTTCCAGGCGAACCGTCTGGCTTGCTTGGCGGGCTTGGCCGGATTCGCCGTTGTCGTTGCCATTGCCTTGTCTTGGTTTTTCGGCATCGACCGCGGCGGACTGAAGGCGCCCGTGGACAGCGCGGCGCTGAGCCGGGTGCGGGCGGTATCGCTGGTCGAGGTGCGCAAGACGGGGCAGGTGCCGCCCGTCTTCGCCGATCGGATCGATATCGACCTCTCCGCCTTTGCGGCGCCTGAACGCAAGCAAATCTTCTTCCGCGTGATCCTGCCGCTGGTAGCGCGTGAAAGCGACCGTATTCGCGCCGAACGCAAGGTACTTGTTGATAAGCCCGGCTCCGTGCCTGATGGGCTCTATGAACGCTACGGCGTGGCCCTTGGCGATCTTGAGAGATTGCGGCGGCGGGTGGATATAATCCCGGCCTCTCTGGTACTGGCGCAGGCGGCGCTGGAAAGCGGCTGGGGCACCTCGCGCTTCGCGCTGGACGGCAACAATTTGTTCGGCATGAGGCACTATAATATGGCCGCGCCGGGCCTGGTGCCGGCGGCGGCAACGGGTTTCAAGGTGACGCGTTTCGACTCGCTTGGGGACGGCGTTGCCGCTTATATGCACAATCTCAACACCCATGCCGCCTATCGTCAGTTGCGTATATCCCGCGCCGCCATGCGCCGCGCCGGCAAGCCCCTTACCGGGCCGGACCTGACGGCCTGGCTGACGAATTACTCTGAAATTCCCGATAAATACGGGCGGGTACTGCGCGCGCTTATCGTCCGGGAAAAACTCACGCCATTTGACCAGGTCCGGCTGGCCACCGACCGCTAGGGCATGTTTCCTTGAAATATGCCCGGAATCTGTAGAATTAGAGAAATTGAACCAATTGCTCAAGTCGCGATAGCAACTCCGATTTATTGAAAATTGCTCTAAATCCCGGATTAGTCACCATGCGATGAACTGGTAGTTCTATCCGGTCGTGATTGGTTCATCTATCATATGCGGTTTCAGGGTGCGCGGACGACCCTGTCGAGGGGAGGGTAGCTGGTATGGATTTCGGCTTTAGCGAAGAGAACGAACGGTTTCGCGCCGAAGTCAGGGCGTTTCTTGCCGCGCACGTTTCCGCCGAGGTGGTGCAGGAGATGCATGACGCGGACGCCGGGGCGGATGTCGGTCCCTTGACAAAAGCGCTGATCCGCAAGATCGGCGACCGGGGATGGATCGGCATGAGCTGGCCCGCGGCGTACGGTGGCCGTGACGCGGATATCATTGATCAATACGTCTTCGAGGAAGAACTGGCGCGTGCCCGCGTGCCGCTCAATCTTGGCAACTTCATCGAGCAGGCGCCGGCGATCATGCAAGCCGGTACCGAGGCGCAGAAGAAATACTTCCTGCCCCGCCTGGTGCGGGGCGAAGTTACCTTCGCGCTCGGCTATACCGAGCCGAGCGGCGGTACGGATCTGGCGTCGCTGAAAACCCGGGCGGTGGCGGACGGGGACGGCTTCGTCATCAATGGGCAGAAAGTCTTTACCACGCGCGCGGAGAGGTCGTCGCACATCTATCTGATGGCGCGCACCGATCCCGATGCGGCGAAGCACGAAGGCATCTCTATCTTTCTGGTGCCGATGGACACGCCCGGCATCACGGTGCGGCCGCTTTGGACGTTGCCTGGCGGGCGGACCAATGAAGTCTTCTTCGATAACGTCCGCGTTGCTAAAGATACCTTGCTTGGCGAAAAGAACGGCGGCTGGCATATCGGCGCCAGCGCGCTCAACCTCGGGCGGGCCGGCGCTCGCCGCTATTGCATTTACGTCTCGCCTTTCGAGGATTTGCTCGAATATCTTCGCGAAGACGAAATTGGACAAGAGATAGCCAGCGATGCAGCGGTTCAGGACAGGGTGGCGGAGCTTTATTGCGAGGCCCAGGTCGCGAGACTGTTCACCATGCGCAGTCTATCCATGGTGCGGCGCGGCGTTAACCCGCCATACGAAATTTCGTCGGAGAAAATCTGGGGACCGGAGTTTCAAGTCAGAACCACCGAGACCGCGAGTCAGATTCTTGGCGCATATCACCAACTTTGGCAGGGCGAGACCGCGCCCAACGGCGGCAGCTTTCCGCGGCAGTACGTGAATGCCATGGTCTCCACCTTCGGTCATGGCAGTACCCAGGTCATGCGTACCGCCATCGCCCGACGCGGCCTCGGACTGCCGAAGGACTGAGACGGGTCATAGGGGTTGATCATGGATGTCTTGCTGAATGATGAGGAAGAAATGATCCGGGACTCGGTCCGGCAATTTTTCGATGCCGAATGTGACATGCTTCGGGTTCGTGGGATCGAAGACGGCGAGCAGCGATCCGACCCGGAACTCTGGCGCCAGTTGGCCGAATTGGGCTGGTTGGGATTGGCGCTACCCGCTGTCTACGGCGGCAGCGAGGCGCCGTTCACGCAGCTATGCCTGCTGTTCGAGGAAGCCGGCCGGGCCCTGGCGCCGATCCCCCTGCACCCGCACAGCGTTGCCTGTTTAACCCTGGCCGAGGCGGTCGATCGCGGCGATTGCGGTGCGCTGGCTGAAACCCTGCTCAGTGATGCCTGTCTCGGCGACTGTCTGCTCACCTGGGCCTGGAGCGAACGGCTGCCAAACATCGGACCCGAGGCCGTCGGGCTTCTCGCCGTAGCCGACGGGAACGGCTGGCGTCTGCACGGCCAAAAACGTTTTGTCGAGGCGTTCGAGCTGGCGGATTACTGCCTCGTTGCGGCCCGCACCGAGGCGACGGGAACGTCCGACGAAGGCATTACCTTGTTGCTGGTGGATCCCAGGTCGGACGGCGTGTCCTCTACCGCCCAGCTTTCCCTCGCCGGTGATTATCACTCCGAGGTCCGTTTCGAGAACGTTTATGTTGCAGGCGATGCGGTGGTCGGGCGGGTTGATGAAGGTTGGGCACTGGCACGGCCGATGCTGGAACGGGCAGTGGTGCTGAACTGCGCCCTGATCGTGGGCGCCACCCGTCGCGCCGCGGAGCGGGCTTTCGATTATGCCAAGGAGCGCGTCGCCTTCGGCCATCCCATCGGCTCGTTTCAGGCCATCCAGCACACCTGCGCGGATATGATCACCTGGGTTGACGGCGCCGAGTTGCTGACACGGGAAGCTGCATGGCATATTGCCCAGGGCTTGGATGCAGCCCTGCCCGCCGCCGCGGCCAAGGCGTTCACCAACGAGCGCTGCCAGGCGGTGTTGCGCGAGGCCAATCAGATCCATGGCGGCTACGCGCAGGTGAAGGAATATGACCAGCAGCTCTGGTATCGGCGCGCCGCCGCCTGGAGCATGCGTCTTGGCACCTCGCTTGAACACCGCCGGACCGTGGCCCGGGCGATCGGGTTGGTATAAGCCCGGTGGTTAAACCACGCCGCGGGCGCGCAGGTCGTCGATCCGGGCCTGATCATAGCCTATTTCCGCCAACACTTCGTCGGTGTTGCCGCCCAATTCAGGGGTGGCCAGGCGGATTTCGCGGGGCTGCGGGGTGCGCTCCAGATGCACCGGTTGACCGACGACATTGACCGTGCCCACGCTGGGATGATGCATGGGCTGGGCAATGCCCAGATGCCGTACCTGAGGTTCGGCGAAGGTCTGATCGATGCTGTTGATGGGACCGCAGGGCACGCCGGCCTCGCTCAGGGCTTCAATCCAGTCCTGGCTGCTGCGTTTGGCCATGATGGCGCCGATCACTTCGTTTAGCCGGGCCCGGTTCCGCGAGCGTAATTTGGGCGAGGCGTAGTCGGGATGTTCCGCCAGTTCCTCGGCACCGGCAACTGCAAGGAAGCGGGTCCAAAGACGGCCGCCGGCGGCGGCGATGTTGACGGCGCCGTCGGCGGTTTTAAAGGCCCCCATGGGGATGCCTGTCGGGTGGTCGTTGCCGGCCTGGCCGGGCACATCCTGGTCGATCAACCAGCGCGCTGCCTGGAAATCGAGCATGGAAATTTGTGCTTCCAGCAAAGAGGTATGGACCCATTGGCCCTGCCCCGATTGGCTCCTCTCGATTAGAGCCAGCAGGATGCCCTGGGCCAGGTACATGCCGGCGGTCAGATCGGCGATGGGAATTCCGACCCGCACCGGGCCTTGCCCCGGCAGACCGGTTATGGACATCAAGCCGCCCATGCCTTGGGCGATCTGGTCCACCCCGGCCCGTTTCGCGATCGGTCCCGTCTGGCCAAAGCCCGAGATAGAGCCATAGATGATGCGCGGATTGATGGCGCGCACGCTTTCATAATCGACGCCCAGCCGATGCTTCACCTCGGCCCGGAAATTTTCGACGATCACATCGGCGTCCTTGGCCAAGGTCATGAATATCTCAAGCCCCTCGGGCTTTTTCAGATTCAGGCTCAAGGCCCGTTTGTTGCGATGCAGGTTCAGAAAATCCGGGCCATGACGGGCTCCGCCCAAGCCGTCCTCCTTGTCCGCAGGTACCTCGATCTTGATGGCATCCGCCCCCCAGTCAGCCAACTGGCGCACCGCAGTGGGGCCGGCGCGGGCGTGGGTCAGATCAAGGACTTTGATACCGGTCAGGGGCAGTTTACGATCGATCATCGAGGCTTCCTCATGTATGTATCAATTATCAGCATCCCGCCATTATGCCCCAAAACCCAGCAATCCGGGTAGAGCCGTCATGCTATCGAATACCTGGGCGCCCTCGTCCGCCAATTGTTGGGAAAAGCCGCTGCCGGCATAACCCAGCACCGACATGCCGGCGGCCCGGGCTGCCCGGGCGCCGTAAAAGCTGTCTTCGATGACAACGCAATCCCTTGGTTCGGCGCCCATTTGCCGGGCTGCGAACAGAAACAGATCGGGAAATGGTTTGCCGCGGGAGACTTGCTGGGCTGAATATACCTTATCGCCGAACAAAGGCGCTAATCCGGTTTGGCGCAACGAAAGGGCGATTTTTTCCAGTTCAGAGGACGAGGCGACACACCGGGGCAGAGGAATCGCCTCGATCGCCGCGCGAATGCCGGGCACCGGTTGCAGGCCTTCCCCGATGGCCTGATAGGTTTGCCTCTGCACGGTGTCGAAAAAATCGTCCGGCACCGGCCGGCCGTACCACTCCCTCGCCAGTTCAAAGCATCGGGGCAATGATAGCCCAACCATCCTGGCCACGCAGGTTTCATAGGTGATGGGAAAGCCCGCCGCCTGAAAACAGCGGGCCAGAACACGATTGGCCAAGGGCTCGCTGTCAACCAGCACCCCGTCACAATCGAAGATCACCAATTCGTGGGTAACAGACGTCATCCCCGACCGCTTACATGAATAAATTTTCGCCCTTCATGCCGCTGTACAGCGAAGCGACCTGTTCACCATATCCGTTATAGGGCAGTGTCGGTACCCGCCTGTTCGTGCCCAATACGCGTTCGCTGGCCTGACTCCACCGTGGATGGGAGACTTCCGGATTGACGTTGGCCCAAAAGCCATATTCGGCCGATTGAATTTGTTCCCAGAAGGTAACCGGGCGCTTGTCGGTGAATTTGAACCTGACAATGGACTTGACGGATTTGAAGCCGTACTTCCAGGGCACCGCCAGGCGTAGGGGCGCACCGAACTGTTTGGGCAACGGCTTGCCATAGATGCCGGTGACCATGAAAGCCAGTTCGTTGGTGGCCTCGGCCATGGTCAACCCTTCCGTGTAGGGCCAAGGGTACCAGACCTGTTTTTGTCCGCTGGCCATTTTTGGATCCAGGAATGTCTGCATGACGACATATTTCGCCGACGAAAGCGGCCTGGCGTATTTCACCAGTTCCGACATGGCGAAACCGGACCAGGGCACGGCCATGGACCAGGCCTCGACACAGCGCATTCGATATAGCCGCTCTTCCAACGGCATGGCCCGGATCAGGGTATCAATATCGACCTGACGTTCCGTTTCGACCATGCCTTCGAAGGACACGGTCCAGGGACGGAGTTTCAGCGCGCGGGCCTCACGGGCAATGCGCTTGTGGGAGCCGAATTCATAAAAATTGTTGTACGCGGCAGCATCCGCTTCCTCGGTCAGCGGCCGATCCAGGGCATAGGTCCCATTGCGCTGGGCCGGATACAGATCGGCTGTTGGATCAGCCTCTTTCGCCGCAGAGGCGCCGCCGCCGATCAAGGCGGTCGTGGCGGCGGCAATGGCGCCCATGAAATGGCGCCGATTGAGAAATACCTGCTCCGGCGTCGCCTCGCGTTCCGGCATCTGCCAGGAGGGCGGTGACTTGATCAACATGAAATATATCCTACCCCTGTTCGCTATATCTGTTTTCGGTTTAAAGCCATTAGGTCACACTGTCGCCTCAAACCCCCGTGATCAGGCTGGAACGTTTTTTTAGGAGAACGAGACCTTGACCGAACCCAAGGCCCCGTAATCCGCTTCGATGACGTCCCCTTTTTCCGCCCCGTTGACGGCAATCATGGTGCCGGTGGTGACCAATTGCCCCGATTTTAGGCTCGTGCCCCTGTCGACCAGATGATTGGCCAGCCAAGCTACCACATGCAAGGGGTTGCCCAACACGTTGGCGCCATTGCCAGTTTCAGCCCAGGCGCCGTTGCGGCGGACGCGAACCGGATGATCGGCCAGATCCAGGCTGTCTATGCCGGTGATTTCATCGCCATAAACCCAAAAGCCGGTACATACGTTATCGGCGATCAATTGTGGCGCGCCGGCTGTCGTCCAATCGTCATAGCGCGAATCCACCACTTCGATGGCGCCGAAGGCGGCGGCGAGTGCCGGGGTCACCGTTGCCGCCTCGTATGGCGCGCCGGTCGGGGGTAGGTCCTGACCCAGGCGAAAACCGATTTCTGCCTCGATCATGCGCATGAAACCGTCCTCGGCCGAGATCACAGCCGGGGAGGTCAGGACAAAGGCCGACAGCAAGGGGCCGGCAAAGGGCGAGGACAGGCCCAATTGCTGCTGTGCCGTTAAATTGGTGCAACCGGCCTTGTAGCCAACAATATCGCCGCCATAGTGCGCCAACATACTGTCCACATATCGATCCTGGATTAGATAGGCGTCGGCCTCATCCATTGGCCGGCATGCATCGGGCAGGGCCGCTAAACGCCGGCGATCAAGCCGCGCCTGCAACAGCAGCCCGGCGGCCTGGTTAAGTCGCGGCCCGTCCATGAAGCTATGTGCCGAAGCGGACCGTGACGTGGCCCAGGCTGCCGAAGTCGGCAACAGCTCCGTCACCGGCCTGGGCCGGAGTTGGCGCGGTGCAGGATCCGGCGGTGACAATATCGCCAGCCTTCAGGCCCTTGCCGCTCAGGCACAGATTATTGGCCAGCCAGGTCAGCGAATTCAAGGGATTGCCCATCACATTCGAGGAATTTCCGCTTGCGGCAAGTTTGCCGTTGATATGCAAGGTGACCGGCCAATCATCGAAGTCGATGGCGTCCAGATCGGTGGTTTCCGCCCCGGCAAGCCAGAAGCCGGCGGCGGAATTGTCGGCGATGACCTGCAAACCTCCTGCCGCCATGCCACCCGTATAACGAAAATCGACCACTTCGATGGCGATGATGACGCTGCCCACCGCCGCCAGTACCCCGCCCGTATCATAGGGCGCGGCCGCTGGCGGCAGATCCTCGGCCAGGCGAAAGGCGAACTCTGGCTCCAGCAAGCGCGCCTTGCAGGCAGCGGCCGGAATAGTGTCGCCACTGTTGAGCATGTAGGGGGATACAAGTACACCCCGAAACGGGTTGTCCAGGCCAAAGCCCTGTCGCGCCGCCTCTGTCGTGGCGCCGGCTTTGTAGCCCCTACGCTGTCCGTTGGAGAACTCCTCGATGAGAGGGATCAACGCGGCTTGAATTTGATAGGCGTCGTCCAGGCTCTGCGGTTGCAGATGGTTTGGCAACCCGTCGATATTCTGGCCGCTACGGCGCGCTTGGGCCAGCAGTTCCGCCGCATCGGCGGCCGCGGATGGTTGCAAAATAAATCTCCCCCGTGGTTCTCGTTACGGTTCAGCCAAATCGGCCAGAGCACATTCAATCCAGATGTACCCGGATTCCTCAAGACAGAGCCATCGAACCAATCAATTAAGTCGCGCCCGCGACGCCAATTGGTCAGAAATTGTGTTAGGCCGCGACATCTTCGTTGTGGGCGGTCACGACGTCGTCCGCCAGGCGCCCGGTCAATTCCTGCAAGCGGTCAAAGCTAGCCGTATAGCTGCCCGTGCCTTGGGTCGCGGAGCGTAACTCGATAATCAGGTCAAGCAATTCCGACTGTGGCATGTGAGCCGATACGACGTCCCAACCGGTCCAGCCCTGGCGGGTATCAAAGCCCAGGATCTGGCCGCGCCGTGACGACACGATGGCATTGATCTTCGGTGTGTGCTCCGAAGGGGCCATGATGTTTACCAGCAGAATTGGTTCCAATAGGACGGGGCTGCACTGCTTCATGCCTTCGTTCATGGCGATGCGGGCGGCCGTCTTGAAGGCAATTTCCGATGAATCTACGGCGTGATATTGGCCATCAAACACGGTTACCGAGACATCCACGACGGGAAAGCCCAAAGGCCCCTTGTTCAGGTATTCCTTGACGCCTGCCTGGACCGCTGGAATATATTGCCGTGGTATTGAGCCACCGACGATCTTGTCGACGAATTCGAAACCCGAGCCCCTGGGCAATGGTTTTATTCGCAGATGCACATCGCCGAACTGGCCATGCCCGCCTGACTGTTTCTTGTGCCTGCCATGTTGTTCCACACTTTTGCGAATGGCCTCCATGTATGGTACTTTCGGCCGCTCGGAGGTGACTTCCAGACCATATTTGTGCTGCAGCCGATCGATGGCGATCTTCAGGTGGATATCGCCTTGGCCGCGCAGGACCAGTTGATGGGTGGCGCCATCATTGCCAGCGAAGATCGAAGGGTCCTCGTCTCGTACTTTAGCCAGGGCGGTGGACAACTTGACCTCGTCATCCCGGCGCACCGCGGCAATGGCCAGAGAAAAAACCGGCGGCAAAACCTCGGGTACCGGCAAGGTATCGGCGCCGTAGTCGGATAGGGTTTCTCCAGTCGCTACATCTTCCATGCGGCCCAGACCGATCACTTCGCCCGGCCTGGCCGAGGAAATTCGTTCCTGGTCATGCCCCATCATGCGGGACAGGCCGGAAACCCGCTGGCCATTCAAGGTCATGCCGTCCTTCAACTCGCCGGCCCAAACTCGGGCAATGGATAATTTGCCGCCATGCTGGGTGTGATAGGTCTTTAAAACCTGAGCCAGGGTGCCCGCGGTGCCGCCGTCGGCGCCCGTGCGGGCGGCGGCCTTCTCAGCGCCGGGAACTTCGTGGCGCAACGCTTTCAACAACCGAAACAGGCCGCCACCCTGCTCCGCCGCGCCCAGCAAGACGGGAATGATCTCGCAGTTCTGAAAGTCCCTGGTCAAATTAGCGTACAACTCGTCCTTCTCCGGCGTGACGTCTTCCAGCACCTTTTCCATTAGCGCGTCATCGAAATCCGCCAAGGTCTCCAACATGCCATAGCGCGCCTCGCCAAAGGCATCTTCCTCGGTGCCTGGCAAATCCACGACTTCCGAAACCTGCCCAGGCTGGTAGTGATAGGCACGCGCCGAGGCCAAATCGATGTAGCCGGTGATCTCGCTACCTTCCTGTACAGGAATGTGGCGCAGCACCAACGGCTTGGACGAGATTGGCTGCAAGGTGTCCAACAAGGTCTGCACGGAGATGGTGGCCTTGTCGATCTTGTTCACGAACAGCATGTGCGGGACGCCCAATTCACTTAGGCTGTGCAGCAATGGCGCCAGGGCCTGGGCCTTGTCCTTTTCAGGTTCGCAGACTACGACGGCAGCATCGACGCCCGGCAATACGAACAGGCTTTCCTGCAGCAATTCGACGGAGCCGGGGCAGTCCAGGAACGTAAAGTCGTCATCCATGAACCGCGCCGAGGCGACGTTGACCTCGGTGCTCATGTGGCGGTTTCGGGCTTCCGGGGCGCTGTCGCCAACCGTGTTACCTTCGGTAACGGACCCTTTGCGTCCGATGGCGCCGGAGGTGTGCAAAAGACCTTCAAGCAGCGTGGTCTTGCCAGACAGGTAAGGGCCGATCAATGCGACGCTGCGGGGGCCGGTGGGTTTACTGTTGCTCATTTTGCTCACCTAATCTGCGCTGTCCAATCCAAGAGGTGCCTAGCGTGGCTGCCAGGGGGCCTTTTTCATACGACGACCGCCCATGATCTACGAAGACCCAATTTAATCAACCGCCAGGGGGCGGGCGCAAGCGGATTCGCAACAATATTACCGAAATTAGAAAATTATTTGCCCGGCGGGCCGTTCAAATAGGGCTTCAATGCGGCGTAGGCAACCTGATGGACGGGCGTGGATACGCCTAATTCCGCCGCCATCCGGACCACCGCACCCTGTAAGCCTTCCAACTCGATCCGTTTTCCGGCATCAAGGTCGACCAGCATGGATGGTTTTGCGTCCGCGAAGTTGTTCAACATGTCCATGCGGGTTTGCAAGGCGTCTGGTGGCAGGGACACGCCTCTGGCTCCCGCCAGGGCGATGATCTCCCGCATGGCCGCGAAGGCCAGTTCCTGGACGGCCGGCTCTTCAATCAGGATTTTGCCGGGCAGGCGGGTCAGGCAGCAGGCGGTGGCGAAGGGCACCAGGATGGCAAATTTCAGCCAGATCGCCGTCTCTATGTTATTGACCAGATAGCTCTGGATTCCGGCTTCGGTGCAGGCATCATGAAAGCTCTTTAGACGTGTGCTGTCATGGCCGTCCAGTTCACCGAACTCCAGAACCGCGAATTGCGCCTTGTGTTCAATCACCCCGGGTTCTCTAATGTTGCAAGGAATCTGCGCCACGCCGCCGACCACCGCGCCATCGCCCAGGATGGCTTGCATCCGCGCCTCGGAATCGATGCCATTGAGGAACGAGATCACCGCCGTGTTCGGGCCGATCAGGGGTTTGCAAAGTTCACTCGCCTCGTCCACGTCGTAAAGTTTGACGCAGAACATGACGATATCGACCGGGCCGATGGCGGCTGGGTCGTCCGTGGCCTTGACCGATGGAATATGGACATCGCCCAGGGGAGAGATGATGCGCAGACCATCTTTCCGCATGGCGGCCAGGTGGGCGCCCCTGGCGACAAATGTGACATCGGCGCCCGAAGCGGCCAGCCGGCCGCCGTAATAGCCGCCGATGCCGCCCGCCCCCATGACCACGATTTTCAACGACATTATCCCGCCCCCGATTTAAGTGTTCCCGATCCCACTGTCCGCTATTTTAAGCGATGCGCAAAAGCGCTGTATTCGCTGGCAGGCTTCTTCCAACACCTCGGTCGATGTCGCGTAGGAAATACGAAAATGCGGGGACAGGCCAAAGGCCTGGCCATGCACCACGGCGACGCCTTCGGCCGCCAACAGCTCGGTGATGAAATCCAGGTCATTTTCGATGGTTTTGCCCGATGGCGTGCTTTTCCCAATGCAACCCACGCAACTGGGATAGACGTAAAAGGCGCCATCGGGGGTCAGGCAGTTGATGCCATTAGCCTGGTTCAGCATGCCAACGACCAGATCCCGGCGCTGTTTGAAGATTTCGTTATGCCTGGCGATAAAATCCTGCGGTCCATTCAGTGCCTCGACGGACGCCGCCTGGCTGATGGACGATGCATTGGAGGTGCTTTGTGACTGTACCTTTGACATGGCCTTGATCAACGCCACCGGCCCGGCGGCATAGCCGATCCGCCAGCCGGTCATGCAGTAGGTCTTGGAGACGCCGTTGACGGTCAGGGTGCGGTCGTAGAGCCTCGGCTCCACCTCCGCCGGCGTGGTGAAGGTAAAATCGTCATAGACCAGATGTTCGTACATGTCGTCGCTCATCACCCAGACATGAGGGTGGCGCATCAACACGTCCGTCAGGGCCTTCAGCTCATCGCGGCTGTAGGCTGCACCGGAGGGATTGGAAGGGGAGTTGAAGATCAGCCACTTGGTCTTGGGCGTAATGGCTGCCTCCAATGCATCGGCCGACATGCGGAAAGCGGTCTCGGCGGTGACATTGACGATAACCGGCGTGCCGCCAGCCAAATGCACCATATCCGGATAGGAAACCCAAAATGGCGCTGGGATGACCACCTCGTCACCGGGGTTGATGGTGGCGATCAGGGCGTTGTAGAGCACCTGCTTGCCGCCCGCGCTGATGATAATTTGGTCCGTGCTGTAGTCCAGGCCGTTATCGCGCTTGAACTTGGCTGCGATGGCCGCTTTCAACGCCGGGGTGCCGCTGACATCGGTATACTTGGTATCGCCTGCTTCGATCGCCCGGATCGCCGCCGCCTTGATATTGTCTGGTGTATCAAAGTCCGGCTCGCCGGCGCTCAGAGAGATGACATCAAGACCCTCGGCTTTCATACTGCGGGCCTGGTCGCTGATCGCCATGGTGGCGGATGGCTGCACACGCGCGAGGGCTTCGGCAAGGAATGGCATGGTACCGGGACCTTTCAAGTTACGATCATACGTTTGGTTTTTTGGCGCGCAGAACCTAGACCCGTTGAGGCTATAGCGCAACGGAGAACCGCTTATTCGTGGCGTCCCGGCGAACAAAAAGGGCAAGTCAGATGCTGCGGAACGGCGTGTTGAAATTAGCTAGGCGGCGTTGCCGGTCTTGATGTCCGGTTACCCGGCGTTTCGTCACTTATGCTGGCAATCACAGGCTTTCCCAGCCGGAACGGGTGCCGTCAATGTTGATCTGACGGCGACATTGACGCGGTCGGTCCAGCGCACGCACCCGAATGCTTGCCGGAAATTGGTGCTAACCCGGAAGCAGCTGTTGCCGTGGCTCGGCGCAACGGGGCTTTCCCAGAGTGATAGCAGTCAGTTACCCTGTGGAAACACGGCGAAATTTGAGCCGTCTGATCTTCAACAGCCGTCGATGGGGAGACGGGCAGGATGTCTAAACAGCAGCCAAACAGACCAGAATGCCTGTCCTGGGCGCTTGTCATCTTCTGGTCGGGACTTACTTTCGTGACTGTTCCTTTTGTGCGCAATGCGGTGGATTATGTGCGGCGGTATTGGCAGGCCGAGGTTTTTACCTATTTTGTTGCAACCTGTGTGATCCTGGTTTCCGTGGCGGCCGTGGCCTTGCTGATAAGACGGCGCCAAAAATCGGTCGCGGCCTATGTTTGGCTGGTCGGAATTGCCGGGATCGTCGTCTATCTGATATTTGACCTCAAGGCCGGCAGCCCGGTTGAGGCGATCCATTTCCTACAATATGGCATGCTGTCGCTACTGCTGTACCTTGCCTTTGCCCATCGGGTCCGCGACCACAGTATTTATGTCGCGGCGACGATCACCGGAAGTTTCATCGGCATGCTGGATGAGACCATTCAATGGTTGTCGCCAGGGCGGTTTTTCGGAACCGAGGATATCTGGCTGAACTTCACCGCCGTCGCCTTGGTCCAGATCGCCTTGGCGGTGGGTATCAGGCCGCGGTCCATATCCGGCTGGCCCGATGGGGCTGGCTTGCGGCGACTGTGCCGTCTGGGCGCCATCGCCATCGCATATCTTGGCCTTTGCTTTCTCAATACCCCGGATCGTATCGCCTGGATTTCGGCCCGCATGCCCCTGCCAGATTTCGTCGCCGACAATAACAATGTGATGGTCGAATATGGCTTTCTTCTTGGCGATGCAGCCAGTGGGATATTCCGTTCACGCCTGAGCGTGGAGGATTTGCGCCGTTCCGCGCGGGACCGGGCCCTCGCGGGGGGGCAAGTCCTGGATCAATATCGGGACCGGGAACTGTTCGACGAATTCCTTAAGACCTACACGCCAATGAACGACCCCTTTTTGCATGAAGCCGGCGTTCATCTGTATAACCGCGACGTTTATTTACAGAGAGCACGGGATGCCACGGAAGATGATCTGCGACGCCGTCAATTCACCAGCGCTTATGGGGAGAACCGCATTCTCGAAGACTATTTCGGGGAACTGCTGGGTGCATCGAGCGCCCGCTGGTCGGCCGCGCTCGAGGCAGAGGTCAAAGGAAAAATTGACAATAACCAGATCTTCGAAAGCTGGGTCAGCCGCCACTTGATCACGGCGTACACCAGGCAACAGGCCTTTTGGTTCTTCCTGTGTGCCGTTGTTGGGCTATTGTCGCTGAGCCGCTTTTTCGGCAGGCAGGCAATCGTTTAGAGTATTTCCGTTCCTTGCCGGACCGTCCACGGAGACAGCGAGTTGAGCGATGTATGACAAATTCTCCCGTCGCCGCCTTCTGCAAACATTAGCAGCCGGCGGCACCATGATTGCGGCGTCGCCGGTTCTGGGGCGGATGGCATGGCCCATTCAAGGAGCCGAGCGCGGTTCGCTACGGATTATCTTTTATACCGACGTTCATGCGAAGCCGGGCGGCGGAGTCCCCACCGCCTTAAAGATAGTGGCCGATCGTATCAATGCACGGCAGCCTGATCTGGTCCTGGGCGGCGGCGATCTGGTTGAGGGCGATTTCCATTCGAGCGCTCTGGACGTTGCGCCAAATTGGGACGCCTACATGGCCATGCACAGGGCGATCAAAAGTGAACACCATGTCGCCATTGGCAACCGCGACCTTATGGGCGTTTTACCCAAGGACGGTTCCGCCCCAGTGGCGGACCCACGGCTGATATTTAAGCGGCGCCTCGGCCTGACAACCACCTACCAGGCTTTCGATGCGCTTGGCTACCACGTCATGTTGCTCGATTCTGTGCACATCTCGGGTGACAAGTATAAATACCACGGCCACATTGCGCAGGAGCAGCAGGAATGGATCAAGGCGGAATTATCGCGCATACCCCATGGGAAGCCCATTGTCCTCGTCCTCCACCTGCCGCTGCTGACCGCCCACTTCGGCGCCGTCAGGGGCATGACATTTCAAGCCGAACCAAACCGCGTCGTGGACAACAACACGGATGTGCTGGCCCTATTCGCGGCGCACAATCTCGTTCTGGTGTTGCAAGGCCATCTGCACGTGAGCGAGCTGCTGCGCTGGGGCAGCACCACCTTTATTACCGGCGGTGCCGTCTGCGGCAGATGGTGGCGCGGATCCTATTTCGGCACGCCGGAGGGCTTCAATGGGATCACCCTGCGGGCTGACCGGGTGGAATGGGAATACTTCGACTACGGTTGGCATGCGTCCGGGCCGGTGCGGGATCGCCGCAGTCCACCATGACATCACCAGGCCGGATGCCCATGCGTTGCCGCAATTCGTTCTATTCCCGAACGCCCTGATCGCATTCGTTCGTAGCGGCCTGCGTGCGCCGCCGCGCCGGAAAATTCTGCCAACAGTCCGTCGCCGGTTTGAATGGTCAGTCGGCCGCGATCGCGCCGTTCGATGCTATTTCTTGCCTCTGTGCCGACAGAACACGTTCCCGAGGCAAATAGACCGACACGGTGGTTCCAACGCTTTTGACACTGCTAATTTGCAGGTCGCCGCCATGTATTTGGCAAAGCGATCTGGACAGGGGCAGGCCCAGGCCCGTGCCGTGATGGTTGCGGGTCATAACATTATCGATTTGGCCGAACGGTTGCAGGGATAGTTCTATTTCGGCCGCTGTCATGCCATTGCCCGTGTCCTGCACCGACAGCTCCATCCGGCCATTTTCATGCACGCCCGCCGTCACGATGATCTTGCCATTTCTGGGCGTGAACTTGACCGCGTTCGATAACAGGTTCAGCACGACCTGCTTTAATTTTCGTTCATCCGCCCACAACAGCGGCATGTCGCCTCGCACCTTGTTCAACACCCGCAGTCCGGCGTCTCTGGCGCGGCCGTCCACCTGCCGCAGGCTGGTTGCGATGACTTCACCAAGATCAACATCGGTTTCCTCCAGATCCGTATGGCCGGCTTCGATCTTGGCCAAATCCAGCAGATCATTGATCACTTCGAGCAGATGGGTACCGCTATCAAATATATCGGTGGCGTATTCGTTGACCCGGTCGATTTGGTCTCTAGGCAGCATGCCCGCCATCATCATTTGCGAAAAGCCAAGAATGGCATTCAGTGGGGTGCGTAATTCGTGACTCATGTGGGCCAAGAAATCCGACTTGGTACGGTTTGCGATTTCCGCCTGTTGCTTGGCTTCGATCAGGGCTTGCTCGTTTTGCATGCGTTCGCTGATGTCGTGCAAAAGGACCGTAAATACGGTTTCATTCGTCAGACGCAATTTGGAGACGCTCGCCAGGGCCGGAAACAGGCTGCCGTCTTTTCGCCTGCAGGAGATATTGCGTTGCCTGCTTAGATCCACAAGGTCGCTGGTGCCGTTGGCGAAGGCCCGCACTTGGGCATCGTGCCGTTCCCGGTCGGCTTCGGGAATGAGTATCTCCAGTGGCTGGCCCAGCACTTCCGAATCCTTGTAGCCAAAGATACGCGAGGCACTGTTGGAAAACAGCGTGATGTGTTGTTCGATATCAATGGTGATTACGGCTTCCGGCGCCATGCGCAGAATACCTGCAAGACGTTCTTCCGATGTGCGCAATGCTTCTGCAGTTCGGTATTTATCGGTTACATCCAGGATGCAGGAGATGGACCCGACGATGTTGCCCTGAGGATCGCACACCACAGCCGCCGAACTGTGGCCGCGAAAAAGTACGCCTGAGCGATGGCGTAGCCAAACGTCGAACTGCGCACTTCCTGCCCTATAGGCTACAGGCGCCATCTCGCGCCAAAATCGCTCCTTGTCCTGGGGAGCGATGAAGAATTCAATATTGCGGCCAACAGCGTCTCCAGCCGGGTACCCCGATTGCCGTTCCGCACCATGGTTCCAACTCAAGACTGTGCCTCTGGTATCCGTATAAATAACGGCATCATGGATCTGGTCAAAAATTTTCGCCTGTTGGCGGAGCCGTTCCTCGGCTAAACGCCGTTCGGACACATCGCGCACGGTGCCGGATAGGTGCGCCTCGCTTTGACGCAGCTGTGCCGTGGCTGGATCGCGCTGCATCATGGCCTTGCTGATGCGGTGCCAACCGGCTGTGACCAGGATCAGGAATACGATCAATCCGCCGGAACTTAGTACGCCGGCCAGAAAAAATGGGCGGCGGACTTCAGACAGGTCAGTTTTTGCCACCACCGCAAATTCATATCCTGGGACAGGTTCATGTGCGGCTAAAACCTTTATGCCAGCATAATCCAGGGTAGTTACGATCCCTGATTTACCCATCAGGCCGAGGCGGGCCGGGGCCGCCAGACCCGAATGAAGGGGCGCCGCTCGCGTAGGGCCGGGCATAAATGGATCGCCACGGCGGGACAGGATAATCCGATCGCCCCGGCGGGAGGCCAGGATGAACTCACTACTTCTGCCGAATGTTACCTTCGGCAAACGGTGGGTCAGATCTTCGGCTAATTTTGCCAGGGTGGCGGATGGCACGGCGTCAAGCCCATGCGGCCCATGTTTTGCGGTGAGCCACGTCTCGATCAGGCGTGCTTCGCTCGCGGCCAATTGCTGCAAAAGACCTGATTGCCGGTGTATACTCCGACTCATTGAGTAAGCGAAAAATCCTTGCCAAATTCATTTTAAAGGATTCTTGTTGTC
>JAQBYC010000069.1 GCA_027623205.1 Pseudomonadota bacterium
TCCCTGCTGCGCGCAAATCATCGATGCAACAAAACAACCAAGGAAACGTTTATGACGCAGTAGTGCTAGCGCCGGCGGGACAATAGCGCACGGATCTCGTCCATGCGGACGGCGCGCAAGATCAGCGCCGCCAGGGCAAAGCCAAGCATGCCCGCCGTTACCAATGCGAGCAGGGCGAGGGTGCGCTGGGTCTCCCCGCCCAGGAAGTGCACCGCCAAAAGACCTTTCAGCCACCACAGCCCCCCCGCCATGACCAAGGTCGCCGCCAGGACCCGGCCCAACTGCCGTATCAGGCGGCTATCCGGGACCAGATCGCCGCGGCGGTGCAATATCCAGGACAACAGGATCACATTCAGCCAGGCCGTGATAGCGGTGGCCAGGGCCAGGCCAGCGTGGGCGAGAAATTGCATCAGGATCAAGTTCAAAATCAAGTTGGCCACCACGGCCGCCATGCCCACCAGCACCGGGGTGCGGGTATCGCGGCGGGCGAAATAGGCTGGCGTCAAAACCTTGACCAGAACATAGCCAGGCAATCCCACTGCATAGGCGGTCAGGGCAAAGGCCGTGGCGTGACTGGCGGCAAGGTCGAACTGGCCGCGTTGAAACAGGGTCAGGATCAGTTCGTCCGCCAACAGCAGAAACGCAAACATCGCCGGCAGGGCCAGGAATAGCGTCATTTCGATGGCCCGGTTCAATGCGCGCAGGGCGCCCGCCTGATCCTTTTGCGCCACCAGCCGCGAGAGCAGGGGCAGGATGGCGGTGCCGACGGCAACCCCGACCACCCCGATGGGCAATTGGTTCAAACGATCGGCGTAGAACAGATACGAGACCGAGCCCTGGGGCAGCAGGGACGCCAGGATGATATCGACCACCAGATTGACCTGCACCACGCCCGCGCCCAGGGCTGCAGGCAATATCAGGCGCAGCAGTTCCCGCACCTTGGGGGTCAGGCGCGGGCGGGGCAGGCGCAGACCCATGCCGGCCTTTTGGCAAGCCGTGGCAAGCCAAATCAACTGCGCCACGCCGGCCCCCGCCACGCCCCAGGCCAGCGCATGTCCCGGACTGGGCATATACGGGGCCAACAGGGTGATCGCGGCGATCAGACAGATATTCAGCAGGACAGGGGTCGCGGCAACGGCGGCGAAGCGCTGCAGGGAATTCAAGACACCGCCCATCAGCGACACCAGGGAAATCAGCAGCAGATAGGGAAAAGTGATCCGGGTAAAGGTTACCGCCAGATCAAAGCGCTCGGGATCGCCGACAAAGCCCGGCGCCAAAACCTGCATGACCCATGGCATGGCGAGCTGCATCAGGGTGACAAAGATGAACAGGGTCAACAATAGCACGCTCAAGGCTTGTTCCGCGAAAGTACGGGCCGGTCCCGGCCCCTTGTTTGCCAGAAGGTCCGAGAACAGGGGGACAAAGCCGGCGTTGAATGCGCCTTCCGCGAACAGGCGGCGAAAAAAATTTGGCAGCTTGAAGGCGACAAAGAAAGCATCCGCCACCGGCCCGGCACCCAATGTGCCGGCGATCAGAATATCGCGCACAAAGCCCAGAATGCGGCTCAGCATCGTGTAACTACCGACCGTGGCAAAGGCGCGGAACAAATTCATCTCAATGGCATAGCGGAATTAGGGGGCGAGAAAAAGGCTGTTCATTGCCCTGGTGGCGGCGAAACAAGGGGGCGCGGCTGTGTTTTCAAATTTGGGCTGGATCAGGTCAATTGGCGATCTCGATGTTTGCCTGCCTACGAGATGGTCATGGGGTAGAGTTGATCCGGATGCGGGTAAAATACTTACAGAATGGTAATTGATGATAAAAATGTCACAATCAATATAAGAACGTAATAAATAATATAACAAAGTATGTAAGAAAATAATTTTTATACATGAATGATATGAAAAAATACTTGAATATATTTTATGATTTTATAGTAATTCATTATTTTTTAATAATTTCCGATTTATAACAATTACAGATGCGACAATATGGGCGCTCCGGCATTGCATATAGTGACCAAAGTTAGGAAGATTTCATGCTGTTTGGAACCAAGATCGGGAATCTGAAAATCGGCCCGAAGTTGATAGCCGCGTTTTTGCTGGTCGGCGTGATACCCTTCGCCATCATTGGCCTGGTGGCGCTTAACCGCGCCAGCGAGGCTCTTTCTCATCAAGCTTTCAATCAGTTGGAGGGCGTGCGCGGTATTAAGAAAGCGCAGATCGAGACTTTCTTTGCCGGGCGCAAAAGTGATATGGGCGTTCTGGTGGAGATTGTCGATTCGCTACGCAGCGAAGCCATTGCCAGGATGACGGCGATCCGCGAAAGCAAGAAGGCCGCCGTCAGCCGGTACTTTGACGGTATCCGCGATCAGGTTCTGACTCTGTCTGAAGACACCATGATCGTGGATTCTGCGCTTGGCTTTAACGCCGCCTTCAATAGCTATGCTGCCGAAACCGGGCTAACCCCGCAACGCTTGTCGGAAATGCGCACAGCGCTGAGAACCTATTATACTGACACGTTCGTTCCCGAATATCGCTCCCAGAACGAGACCGCTGATTTCGACGCAATCGGGACAGTTGCCAAGCTGTCCGATAGCGCGGTGGTTTTTCAACACAATTTTATCCGCGCCAATAAAAACCCCCTGGGCCGCAAGCATCTGTTGGACGGCCTGGGCGATGGTTCGAGCTATGACCGGCTGCATGCCAAAGTTCACCCGATCCTTCGCAGTTACCTGGAGAAATTCGGCTACTACGATATTTTCCTGGTCGATGCGGAACAGGGCGTTGTGCAGTATTCGGTCTTTAAGGAAGTGGATTTCGGCACCTCGCTGAAAACCGGTCCTTGGGCTGATTCCAATCTGGCGCGTGCCTACAACAAAGCCATGGAACTTGATGGTCCTAAACAACGTTGCCTTGATGGATTATGATTTGTATACGCCGTCTTACGATGCGCCGGCGGGCTTTATCGGGTCGCCGATCTATGATGGCGCCAAGAAGGTCGGCGTGTTGATCTTCCAAATTCCTTTAGATCGCATCGCGGCCATTATGAGCGAGACGACGGGCCTGGGCAAAACCGGTGAGACCATTCTGGTCGGGCCAGACTATCTGATGCGTTCCGATAGCCGTCTGGACACCAAGAATCGTTCCGTCGTGGCTTCGTTCCGCAATCCGGCAAAGGGTAAAGTCTTTACCGCGGCCACGCAGGCGGTGTTCGAACGCGGTGAGACCGGTGTCAAATACATCATCGATTATCGCAAAAAGCCGACCATAATCGCCTATTCGCCGATTGATATCGGTGGCCTGACTTGGAGCCTGAACGCCAAGATGGATCTTGCCGAAATGATCGTTCCCATTGATGCGGACGGCAAGGATTTTTATGCCAAATATATCGAACAATATGGCTATTACGATCTGTTTCTGATCGATCCGTCCGGCTATGTATTTTATTCTGCAACGCGCGAGGCCGACTACCAGACCAACATGGTGGATGGCAAATATTCCGCGTCCGGGTTGGGAAAATTGGTTCAGGCGACTTTGAAGAATTCCGGCTATGGGTTGGCAGATTTTGCCCCCTATGCGCCTTCCAACAACCAACCGGCCGCCTTCGTCGCACAGCCGGTGATTCAAAACGGCCATACCGAACTGGTGGTTGCCCTGCAGCTTTCCCTGAAAGCCATCAACGACATCATGCAGCAGCGTGACGGCATGGGCGAGACCGGGGAGAGCTATTTGATTGGTCAGAACAAATTGATGCGTTCAGACTCTTTTCTGGATCCAAAACATCACTCCGTCATTGCCTCCTTTGCCGATCCGTCCAAGGGCAGCGTGACTTCTGATGCGGCGACGGCGGCCCTGGCAGGCAAAACCGGTTCGCAAATTGTTGTTGACTATAACGGAAATTCTGTCCTTTCCGCCTATGCGCCGCTGCAATTGGGTGGCGTAACTTGGGCCCTGCTGGCCCAAATCGACGAGTCCGAGGCCTTTGCCATGATCGGTCAACTGCAATTGTTGATGGCGATCATTGGTCTGGTCGGCGTGGCCGCTATTGTTGCGGCGGGGTATGCCTTGGCCCGGTCGGTGTCCCAACCGGTTGTCGCCATGACATCTGCCATGGAAGTGCTGGCGAACGGCGACAAGACGGTCGAGATACCGGCTCAAGGGCGGGCCGACGAACTGGGTGCGATGGCCAATGCGGTTCAGATTTTCAAGGACAATATGATCCGCAACGACGAACTGGTCGCTGAACAGGCGCAGGCACAGGCGATGCGTGAAGCAAGGGCGCAAAAGATCGAAGGCATCACCAAGGACTTCGACGGTTCAGTGGCCGGTATCCTGAAAATCGTGGCTTCCGCCACGGCCGAGATGGATGCCACCGCGCGGGCCATGTCAGCGACGGCGGAAGAGACCATGCAACAGTCCGCCAACGTTGCCGCTGCCTCGGAACAGGCCAGCACCAACGTGCAGACGGTCGCGGCGGCATCGGAAGAGCTGGCTTCTTCGATTGAGGAGATTACCCGGCAGGTCAGCGAGGCCGCCCGCATTACCGGTGAAGCCGTGGAACAGACCGAAAGCACCAATCAATCGGTGCAGAGCCTGAACGACGCGGCCCAAAAGATTGGCGACGTGGTAAATCTGATCAGCGATATCGCCAGTCAGACCAATCTGCTGGCCCTGAACGCGACGATCGAGGCGGCCCGGGCCGGCGAGGCCGGCAGGGGCTTCGCGGTCGTGGCTTCGGAGGTAAAAAATCTCGCGACCCAGACCGCCAGGGCAACGGAGGAGATTGCCGCGCAGATTACCTCCATGCAGCAGGAGACCAACGGAGCGGTTACGGCCCTCCAGGGGATCAGCGATACTATTGGCAAGATCAGCGAGATCTCGTCTTCCGTAGCCTCGGCGGTGGAGGAGCAATCCGCCGCGACCCAGGAAATTGGCCGCAATGTGGATCAGGCGGCCAAGGGTACCCTGGAGGTGACGGAGAATATTTCCGCGGTCAGCCAGGCCACTGGTGAAACCGGTTCAGCGGCAACCCAGGTACTTGCAGCGTCCGGGGAATTGGCCAAGCAGGCCGAAACTTTGAAGAACACTGTGGAATCATTCCTGACCGATGTTCGGGCCGCATAGGCCTGATTGCACGACCAAGCAGAGTATTTAAAAAAACCGCCGGATCCATGTCGCGGGTCCGGCGGTCAATGTATTGGACGTCATGGAATCAGGCGGTGGCGGTGTAGTTTACAGCCTCCCGGTCGGTGGCGGCCTCGTCCGGCACCGCCAGTGCGGCCAGCAGGCGTTGGCGAATGGTTTCAAGCCTGATGGCCGAGGTGACCTTCAGACCGAACAGATCCTTGACATAAAAGACGTCCACGGCCCGTTCGCCATAGGTCGCGATGCGGGCATTGGCGATGGTCAGGGACAGCCCATAGAATGCTTTGGTCAGATCATGCAGCAGGGCGGGGCGGTCGCGGCCGTTGACTTCTATCACCGTGTGGGTCCGGGAAGCGTCGTTGTCGATGATCACCCTGGGCTGTACGGTGAAGACTTTGGCCCGGGCCGGCAGATGGCTGCGCCGTTCGCTCAACGCCACCGACAACAGCTGCTTGCCGCTCAGGATTCCATCAATGGTCTTGCGCAAGCGCGCGATGCTTTCCGGCCGCGAGATCGGACGCCCTCTCATGTCCTGGATCGAGAAAACATCCAGCGCCATGCCGTCGGTGGTGGTAAAAATGCGCGCCCCGGCAATGCTGGCGCCGCTAAGCGTGATGGCGCCCGCCAAACTGGAGAACAGACCTGGATGGTCGGCGGTATAGACAGTGAGTTCGGTGAAGGATTCAAAGGGATGAACCCGGATGTCGACGGTGATCGCCTGCCCGGCCTCGTCCGCCGTCCGCATTAAACGGGCCCAATTTTCATGGTCGGATAGATCAGCCGACAACCAAAAAGCCGCGACGCCGCGATGCAGTTGCCGTTCCAACGCTGCCGCGGGCCAATCCGCCAGTTTTGCGCGCAGTGCGTCCTTTACCGCCGCCGCGCGTTCGTCCCGGTTCGCCAGGGGCTGGCCGCCCAGCATGAATTCTTCCGCCCGGCTATACAGATCGCGCAGCAATTGGCCCTTCCAGCCGTTCCAGATGCCGGGCCCAACCGCGCGAATGTCGCAAACCGTCAGTACGACCAGCAACTTCAACCGCTCCGGGCTCTGTACCAGTTCGACGAAATCACTGATGCTTTTAGGGTCGTCCAGATCGCGTTTAAAAGCGGTATGGGCCATGGCAAGATGCCAGCGCACCAGCCAGGCCACGGTTTCGGTCTCCGCCGGATCCATGCCCAGGCGCGGGCACAATTCCTCCGCCACCTCCGCCCCCAACACGGAATGATCGCCGCCCCGGCCTTTGGCGATATCGTGCAACAGCAGCGCCACATATAACACCCGGCGCATTTTGATTTTGCCGATCACTTCGCTGGAAAGCGGATGATCCCCGCTTAAGCCGCCGTCTTCGATCCGGGCCAGGATGCCCATGGCCCGGATGGTATGCTCATCCACCGTATAGACATGGTACATATCGTGCTGCATCTGGGCCACGACCCGGCCAAAATCCGGTATGAAGCGGCCGAATACGCCGGACTCATTCATTCGCCGCAAGATGGATTCCGGGTTTTTCCTGGAGGTGAAAATCTCCAGGCACAGGCGGTTGGCCTCCTCGTCGCGGCGCAACTTGTCATTGATCAGACGCAAATTGCGGGTGATCAGGCGCAGGGCCTGGGGGTGAATATCAAGGTCCTTTTCATGGGCCACTTGAAACAGGCGGATCAGCTTTACCGGATCATTGCGGAAGTCGCCTTCGTGCATCAGGTTTATCCGGCCGCCTTCGACCTGAAAGCCATCAATCTCGCGCTTGTGCAAACCAAAACGGGGTAGGCGAAATCGGGGTTGCCGCTTGTGCTGATCTTCCAGGGCGGCGCAAAATATACGGGTCAGATCGCCGACATCCTTGGCAACCAGGAAATAGTGCTTCATGAAGCGTTCCACGCCCGTTGCGCCCGCGTGGTCGGTATAGCCCAGATGGGCCGCCAGTTCCGGTTGAACATCGAATGTCAGGCGTTCCTCCGGCCGATTTGCCAGATAGTGCAATTGGCAACGTACCGTGCGCAGAAAGGTTTCCGCCTTGGTAAACAGGCGATATTCCTCTTTGGTGAAAACGCCTTGTTCGATCAGTTGCACCACCTCGTCGACCCGGTAAAGATATTTGGCGATCCAGAATAAGGTATGCAGATCCCGCAAGCCGCCCTTGCCGTCCTTGACGTTGGGTTCCAACAGATAGCGGCTGTCGCCCACGCGCTGGTGCCGCTCGTTCCTTTCGGTCAATTTGGCCTCGATGAAATCCGGGCCGGTATCGGCCACGACCTCCCTGTTGAAACGGACTTTCAATTCCTGGAATAGCGCCTCGTCACCCCAGAGATAGCGCGCCTCCAGCAATGTGGTGCGGATCGTCATGTCGCTACGGGATAGCCGTATGCATTCATCCACGGTGCGGGTTGCATGACCTACTTTCAGGCCCAGGTCCCACAGCATGTAAAGAATAAATTCCACCACCTGCTCGCCCCAGGGAGTTTGCTTGTAGGGCAGCAGGAATAGCAGATCGATATCCGACTGCGGCGCCAGTTCACCACGCCCATAGCCGCCTATGGCGACCAGGCCTAGTCGTTCCGAAGCCGTAGGGTTGGTGGCGCGAAAAACCACGCCCGTTGCAAAGTCATACAGGGACCGGATCAGTTGATCCAACAAATAGCAGTTGGCCGCCAGCACCAGATTACCGCTGCCTCCGGCTTCGAAACGGAAGCGGACCTCTGTCCGGCCGGCGGCCAGCGCGTCCTTCAATTGTTGCAGGACTGCCGTACGCAGGGTCAAAGAATCGGGCGCGTACTTCTCCGCCAGCTCGCTCAGCGCGTGGCTCAGAGCCGCGCGGTCAATGACCGCGCGCCGATTGGTGAACGCATCCTTCTTTGGCATACCCCTGCTTTCTAGCTCAAGTGCAACATTTAGCCTTCGCCTGCCGTAGTGACGCCGCCATCAATGCAAAAGACCTGACCGGTGGTCCACGACCCGGCCTTCGATGCCAGATAAACGGCGATACCGGCCAGATCCTCGGGCTCGCCCAGGCGGCGCATGGGTGTGCCGGCTATTCTTTTGGCCGCGACTTCGGGATCTTCGTACAGAACGCGGGCGAAGTTGGTCTTCACCAGACCCGGCGCGATACAGTTGACGCGGATGTTGTCCTGGCCGAATTCAGCGGCCAGGTTGCGCACGATCTGCATATCGGCCGCCTTGGATATGCAATAGGCGCCCAGGACGGTGCTGCCGCGCAAGCCCCCGATCGAGGATACGATCATCACCGCGCCGTCCTTGCGCTCTCTCATTTCAGGAATGACGTCGCGGCAAAAGGCCATGTTGCATTTGATGTTGACGTCCATGGTCTTGTCGAAGGCGGAGTCGGGGATATCCAGGGCCGAGCCGTGATAAGGGTTCACGGCGGCGTTCAGGATCAAAATATCGATTTTCCCCCAGGTCTTGCGCGTCGTGGCCAGCAGATTATCCCTTTGGTCTTTATGGGAAACATTGCACGGCACCGCGATCGCCTCGCCGCCCGAAGCATTGATGCCGGCGGCGACTTCGTCGCACAGATCGGCCTTGCGCGAGGTAATCACGACCTTGGCGCCGTGCTCGGCCAGGGCCTCGGCCATGGCTCTGCCAATACCTTTGCTGGAGCCTGTGATAACAGCGACTTTGCCCGTCAAATCAAACAAGTTCATGGCCACGATTAGATTTCCTTTCAATGACCGGCATGGATCTAGCCGGCAGCATAACCGATCCATTCGGTGCGTGCGCGGGCAAAAGCTGTGAATTTGCCGTCTCCCTGGGTTCCTGTTGGCGCAAGGTGGTATAAGATCGTGCGGCAACAAGGGGGATCTCCATGGGACTATGGATGGCCATACATTTTTTGGCGGCGGTATTTTGGGTGGGAGGAATGTATTTCGCCCACCAGTGCCTGCGCCCGGCCGCCGAATTGCATTTACCCCCGCCCCAGCGTCTGGTGCTGTGGCGCGGTGTTCTGCGGCGCTTTTTCTCGCGGGTCTGGATGGCCATCGCGGCGCTTTTGATCAGCGGCTATATGATGGTGTTCATCTATCTTGGCGGTTTCGCCGCCCTGGGCCTGCATGTGCATTTGATGCAAGCCTTGGGTTGGGTAATGATAGGATTGTTTCTGCATGTCTATTTTGGCCCCTATCGCCGGCTCAAGGAGCGTTTGAACGAAGAGGATTTTGCCGCGGCCGGCGCGCAACAGGCAAAAATCCGTAAATTCGTTGGAATAAACCTGATGCTGGGACTGATCACGATTTTGCTGGGCGCCACGGGACGTTACTGGGTTGCCGGTTTCCAGTGGTAACGACATTAATTTGGAAGGAAACATCATGGGCCGGGTAGAGGGAAAAATCGCTATTGTCACGGGCGGCGGTACGGGCATCGGCCGGGCCGCGGCCATCCGTTTGGCGGCAGAGGGCGCCATTGTCACAATTGCCGAATTTGATGCCGAAAGCGGCCAGGCGGTGGTTGCTGAATTGGGCGGCGACGCCGCCTTTGTACAACATGACGTACGCGAAGAGGCGAGTTGGCGAAGCCTGATGGCGGCGGTCGCGGACCGGCATGGCCGCCCCGATATTCTGGTCAACAACGCCGGCATTCTGGCGACCCGCAATGACCAGGCTTTGGCCGATACGGATATGGCGCAGTGGCGCGCGGTGCAGGCTGTCAACGTCGAAGGCGTCTTCCTGGGCTGCAAATACGGCGTGGCGGCGATGACATTGGGCGGCGGCCGGGCCCGGGGCGGGGCGGGCGGCGGCGCCATTGTCAACATGTCCTCCATCGCCGGGCTGGTTGGCACCCCGCATCTGATTGCCTATGGCGCCTCGAAAGGCGCGGTGCGCCAGATGACCAAGTCCGTGGCCATCGATTGCGCCCGCAAGGGTTTGGGCATTCGCTGCAATTCCGTGCATCCCGGCATTATTGTCACCAACATGGGCGACAAGGTCATGGGCATGGGCAATGGCAACACGGAAGCGAATTGGGCGGCGCGGCTTAAACTGGTGCCCATGGGCGAAGCGGGCCAGGCGGTGGATGTGGCCAATTGCATTCTGTTCCTGGCCTCGGACGAGGCCCGCCACGTCACCGGCGCCGAACTGGTCGTCGACGGCGGCATGACCGCGATCTAAGGGGTGGCATGGGACGCGTGGAAGGCAGGATCGCCATCGTAACGGGCGCCGGCATCGGCGCCACGGACGCCGTTGCGGCGGTCCCAAACGGCGGCGTAGGCAAAAATGTGAGATCTGACCATCGCCTTACGACGCAAAAAGAAGGATCTGAGCCCGTGTCTTTGCTTAGTTCATATTTGATGCACTGTCACCGTTACCATCATTCAAGCTTGCGAACGAGCCGCCAAGCGCCGTACGCAATCAGAGCGCACACGATCAACCCGATAATTGACAAAATCATGGCTCACCTCGCTTCAGTATCTTCATCTGGTCTGCAGCGGCTGTCAAACAGCTAAGTGTGGTTTCGGTGACAGTGCATTTAACTCACAATTAATCGTTGCTCAATTTTCCTGAGCGACCGCCTTCAATTGATAGATCAGGTCCAGGGCCTCGCGGGGGCTAAGGCTGTCGGGCCGGACGTCGGCCAGGGCCTTTTCCAGGGCGGACAGCTCGTTATGCTTTCTCCCGCCGCCCGAGGCCGGCCTGATGGCGGCGAACAGGGGCAGATCATCGGCCAGACGGGCCGCGCTATCCCTGCCCAGGGCCTCGCCATCTTCCAGGCCGGCCAGCACCACCTCGGCCCGCCCGATGACCGAGGGGGGCAGCCCCGCCAGCCTGGCCACCTGGATGCCGTAGGAGCGGTCCGCGGCGCCGGGCGCGACTTCGTGCAGAAAGACCACGTCGCCCCGCCATTCCTTGACCCGCATGGTGACGTTGGCCAGGCCGTCCAGTTTGCCGGCCAGGGCGGTCAGCTCGTGATAATGGGTGGCGAACAGGGCCCGGCAGCCATTCACCGCGTGCAGATGTTCCACCGCCGCCCAGGCGATGGACAGGCCGTCATAGGTTGCCGTGCCCCGGCCAATCTCGTCCAGGATCACCAGGGACCGGGGCGAGGCCTGGTTCAGGATCGCGGCGGCCTCCACCATCTCCACCATGAAGGTCGACCGGCCCCGCGCCAAATCATCCGCCGCGCCGACCCGGCTGAACAGGCGGTCCACGGCGCCCATGTGAACCCGGGCGGCCGGGACATAGCTGCCCATCTGGGCCAGAATGGCGATCAGAGCGTTTTGCCGCAGGAAGGTGCTTTTGCCCGCCATGTTGGGGCCGGTAACCAGCCAGATCCTGGCTTCAACATTGGCCCCGTCTCCCACCCCATTACCCAGCCTGCAATCGTTGGCGATAAAGGCCCCTTCGTTGCGCGCCGTCAGCGAGGCCTCGACCACTGGATGGCGGCCGCCTTCGATATGGAAGGCCTGGCCGTCGTCCACGACAGGCCGGCAGAAACGTCCCGTGACGGCCATCTCTGCGTTGGCGGCGGCCACGTCCAGAGCCGCCATGGCCGTGCCGGTCAGGCGAATGGCCTCGGCCCCCGCCAAAACCACCGCCGCCAGTTCGGCGAACAGTTCCAGTTCCAGGGCCAGGGCCCTATCAGCGCTCTCGGCAATACGGCGTTCCAGGCCGCCCAGATCCAGGGTGGAAAAGCGCAGGACGTTGGCCATGGTCTGGCGATGGATAAAGACCTCGTTCAATGGCGCGGCCAGCATGCCATCGGCCCGCCGGGCCGCGACCTCGATGAAATAGCCCAGCACCCGGTTGTGCTTGATCTTCAGGCTGTCGATCCCGGCTTGTTGGCGATAGTCCCCCTCCAGGCCCACGATCAGCTTGCGCGAGGCATCGCGCAGGCCGCGTAATTCATCCAGGTCGGGACGGTAGCCAGGCGCGATGAAGCCGCCATCCCGGTTGCTCACGGGCAGTTCCGCGGCCAGGGCATTGGACAGTTCATCCACCAGGGCGTCGTGCCGGCCCAGTTTTTCCGCCGCCGCCAGGATGCCATCGGGTGGCAGGGGCAGTTCGGCCGCCGCCAGCAGCCGGCCCAGTTCGTGGGCCGCCGCCAGGGCTTCGCGGATGGCGGCCAGATCCCGTGGTCCGCCGCGCTCCAGCCCCAGGCGCGCCAGGGATCGCGCCATATCGGGGGTCCGACGCAAGGTGGTGCGCACGTCCTGGCGCAGGCGTTCGGCGGCAATGAAATAATCCACCATATCCAGGCGCCGGTTGATCGCCAGCGGCGCCATAAGCGGCGCCGAGAGATGCTGGATCAACAGCCGCGCGCCGGCCCCGGTGACCGTGCGATCGATGGTGGCCAACAGGCTGCCGCGCATATCGCCCGCAAGGGTTCGGGTCAGTTCCAGATTGCGCCGGGTCGCGGGGTCAATCGCCATGGTCTCGCGGGTTTCCACCTGGCGCGGCGGCGGCAGGCGGGGCAGGCGGCCCACCTGGGTCATTTCCAGATATTCCACCAGGGCGCCGCAGGCCGCCAATTCGGCCCGGCTGAAATCGCCAAAGGCATCCAGGGCGGCAACCTTGTACAGGGCGGCGAGGCGTCTTTCGCCCGAGCCTGAATCAAAACGCGCATCCGCATAGGGCGTGATCCGCTCGGCCCAGTCCTGGCGCCATTCACCCCCGCCCGACCCGGTCCCGGGGTCCGCCAGCAGCGCATCCGAGACCACCAGTTCCCCCGGCGACAGGCGGGCCAGTTCAGAGGCGATGGCCTCGGGCTCTATCCGCGAGGTGAGGAACTCGGCCGTGGACAGATCCAGCCAGGCCAGGGCATGGGCGCCGCGCACACGGGCCAGTACGGCGAGATAATTGTTGGCGCGCGCATCCAGCAAGGTTTCCTCGGTCAAGGTGCCGGGCGTCACCAGGCGCACCACGGCACGCTGAACCACCGATTTGCCGCCGCGTTTTTTCGCCTCCGCGGGGTCCTCGGTCTGCTCGCATACGGCGACGCGGAAACCCTTGCGGATCAGCCGCGCCAGATAACTATCGGCGGCATGCACCGGCACGCCGCACATGGGGATATCCGCGCCGTGATGCCGGCCCCGTTTGGTCAGGGTAATATCCAGCGCCTCGGCCGCCTTTACCGCATCATCGAAGAACATCTCATAGAAATCGCCCATACGATAGAACAGCAGACAATCGTCATACTGTTGCTTTATCGCCAGGAACTGTTCCATCATGGGCGTCGGCTTGTCGGTCCCCGCCGCGGCTGTTGTGTTCATGAATTACTCAATAATTTCAAAGTCCTGATGGAATGCACCCGGGCCGAATGCAGCGCAGGCTAGCAAACCCCGGCGCACATTTCCAGGGTGGCCGGTCGGTTTTGCCCGGCGGTTGGAGGAATAACCTTCTATCTCGGCTGCTTCACGCTTGCCCCCTAACCGCCTGAATTTACTGGCCGTGGGAAAGGGCTGTGATTGCTGGCCGTAAATGCTGTATCGTCTGCCGACATCGGGCGGCGTCGGTAGTTGGCGGACCGGTGTATTGGCCGCCAAGCATTAAGGGAAGGGCGAAAATGGACAATACCTATCGCAATGAGGAGGCCTTGCGCTTTCATTCCGAAGGGCGGCCCGGAAAACTGTCTATTTCGCCGACCAAACCCATGGCGACCCAGCGGGATTTGAGCCTGGCCTATTCGCCAGGCGTGGCGGCGCCGTGTCTGCGCATCGTCGAGGACCCGGACCTGGCCTACGACTATACCTCCAAGGGCAATCTGGTTGCCGTCATCTCCAACGGCACGGCGGTGCTGGGCCTGGGCAATCTGGGCCCGCTGGGGGCGAAGCCGGTGATGGAAGGCAAGGCGGTGCTGTTCAAGCGCTTCGCGGATGTGGATTCCATCGATATCGAGATCGATACCGAGGACGTGGACGAATTCGTCAATTGCGTACGCTTTCTGGGCAAGGGCTTTGGCGGCATCAACCTGGAAGATATCCGCGCGCCGGATTGCTTCGTGATCGAACAGCGCCTGCGCGAATTGATGGACATCCCGGTGTTTCATGACGATCAGCATGGTACCGCGATCATTGCCGCCGCCGGGCTGATCAATGCGCTGGATCTGACCGGGCGCGAAATGTCGAATACCAGGCTGGTGGTGAACGGTGCCGGCGCGGCCGGCATCGCCTGCGTCGAACTGGTCAAGGCCCTGGGCATGAAGACCGAGAATGTCATCGTCTGCGATACCAGGGGGGTGATCTATCAGGGCCGGGAAGACGGCATGAACCAGTGGAAATCGGCCCATGCGGCGCCCACCGGTCTTCGCACCTTGGAAGAGGCCATGAAGGGCGCCGACGCGGTCTTTGGCCTGTCCGCCCGCGGCGCCCTGTCGCCGGCCATGGTTGCCTCCATGGCGCCAAAGCCGATCATTTTCGCCATGGCGAACCCCGATCCGGAAGTCACGCCCGAGGAGGTCGCGGAAGTTCGCGGCGACGCCATTGTTGCTACGGGCCGGTCGGATTATCCGAACCAGGTCAACAATGTCCTGGGTTTCCCCTATATTTTTCGCGGCGCCCTGGATGTGCGCGCCGTCTCCATCAACGAGGAAATGAAGATTGCCGCCGCCCAGGCCCTGGCGGCGCTGGCCCGGCAGGATGTGCCGGACGAGGTGGCGGAAGCCTATGGCAAGTCCAACATGCGCTATGGCCCGGAGTATATTATCCCCGCGCCTTTTGATCCCCGGTTGATGACCGAGATTCCCATGGCCGTGGCCAAGGCGGCGATCCGCACCGGCGTCGCCCGCCGCGGGATCGACGACGAGGCGGCCTATGCCCTGGAACTGCGCCGCCGTCTGGACCCCACCGCTGGTACCCTGCAGTTGATCTTTGATCAGGTGCGGACCGAGAATAAGCGGGTGGTCTTTGCCGAGGGCGAGGAGGAGCGGGTGATCCGCGCCGCGCTCAGCTTTTACGAGTCCGGCTATGGCACCCCGGTGCTGATTGGCCGCGAGGACCGCGTGGCCGAGACCATGGAACGGTTGGGCATGGATAGTCTGGAGGGGGTGGAAATCCTCAACGCGCGCCTCAGTCAGGAACGCAACGACCGGTATACCGATTTCCTGTACGCGCGTCTGCAGCGTCAAGGCTATCTGTATCGCGATTGCCAGCGTCTGGTTAACCAGGACCGCAACATCTATGCCTCCTGCATGGTGGCGGTGGGTGACGCGGATGCCCTGGTAACCGGCGTGACGCGCAATTACAACGCCGCTTATGATGATGTGCGCCGGGTTATTGATGCGCAACCGGGGCGGCGGGTGTTTGGCCTGTCCATGGTGCTGGCGCGCGGCCAGACGGTGTTCGTGGCGGATACCACGGTGCATGAGCTGCCGTCCTCGGTGGAGATGGCCGATATCGCCATGCAAACGGCCGAGGTCGCCCGCCGTCTGGGGCACGAGCCACGGGTCGCCATGCTGTCATATTCCAACTTCGGCAATCCTGGCTGGGCAAGTTCCAAACGGGTGCGCGAGGCGGTTTCGCTGATGGACTCCAGGGTCACCGACTTTGAATATGATGGCGAGATGTCCGCGGATGTGGCCCTGAACCCCGAATTGAAGGCGCTCTATCCGTTCTGCCGCCTGTCCGGACCGGCGAACGTTCTGATCATGCCGGCGCTGCATTCCGCCAATATCGCGTCCAAACTGTTGCAGGAACTGGGCCGGTGCACGGTAATCGGCCCGATCCTGGTGGGTCTGTCAAAGCCGGTGCAGATCGCCGCCATGGGCGCCTCTGTCGGGGATCTGGTCAACATGGCGGCCCTGGCTGCCCACGAGGCCGCGCGTCGGTAGCTGCGTTCGCCGGTGTTATATCAAGGACCATTGGTGTTATTTCAGATCGGCGCCAACCGCTTCGGAAATGTTGGTGAAGCCGTCCTGGCGCAGGCGTTGGGCGAGGCCGATGGTGATGGCGGGGATCAGGCCGGGACCATGATAAACCAGGCCGGTATATAGCTGAACCAGAGACGCGCCATTGCGGATCTTGGCATAGGCGGTTGCCGCGCTATCAATGCCGCCGACGCCGATCAGGGGGATGCGGCCCCCCGTATGGCGGTAAAATGCGGCCAGTTGCGCGGTGGAGAATTCGAACAGGGGCCGCCCGCTCAGGCCGCCGGCCTCGCCGCGATGGGTGCTTTTCAGGCCGTCGCGCAGGCCGATGGTGGTATTGCCGATGATTACGCCGTCGACCTCCAGGGCCAACATTGTTGCCGCCAGACCGGCTAGGCCGTCGCTATCAAAGTCCGGGGCGATCTTGACCAGAATCGGGAGCGGCTTCGCGCAGGCCTGACGCACGCCATCCATCAGCGTCTCCAATTGCGCCCGGCTTTGCAATTCCCGCAAACCCGGTGTGTTGGGTGAGGATACGTTGATCACCGCATAGTCGGCCAGGGACCCTAATGCCGCCATGCCGGCGGCATAATCGGCGATCCGATCCTCGCTGTCCTTGTTGGCGCCCAGATTGACGCCCAGGACAAAGCGGCGGTTCTTCAGGGACTCCAAACGCCGGGCCACGGCAGCCATGCCGTCGTTGTTGAAGCCATTGCGATTGATTACCGCACGGTCGGCGCTTAATCGAAATAACCGCGGTCGGGGATTGCCAGACTGTGGCCGTGGCGTGACCGAGCCAATTTCGACAAAGCTGAAACCCATTCGTGCAACTTGTTCCGGCACCTCGGCGTTCTTGTCAAAGCCGGCGGCGATGCCCAAGGGGGTAGGAAAGTCCAGGTCCCAATGGCGGCTGGCGAGAATGGGGTCGTGGCTGGGCGCAACCCGTGAGCCCAGACCCAGGCGCAAGGCGCGGATGGTCAGACGATGGGCGGTTTCAGGGTCCAGCAGGTGCAGCAGCCGCGTGCCCAGGTCCCGGATCATGGAGCGGTGGGCTTTGGCAAAACGCCTTCCGGCAATATCCGGGTCACATGGCCCATTTTACGGCCCGGGCGCACCTCGGTCTTGCCGTAAAGATGTAAATGCGCGCCCGGCTCGGCCAACAGGCTGGGCACCTGTTCCACATCGTCGCCAATCAGATTTTGCATCTCAATCCGGCCCCGCAGCGCCATGGCGCCAAGGGGCAGGCCGCAGATGGCCCGGATATGCTGTTCGAATTGGCTGGTCACCGCGCCTTCGATGCTCCAGTGGCCGGAATTGTGAACCCGGGGGGCGATTTCATTGACCAGCAAATCATCACCGACAACGAACATTTCCACCGCGAGCACGCCGACATAGTCCAGCGCCGTGGCCAGATCCGCGGCGATGGCCACGGCGCGGTCAGCCTGGACACTATTCAAATCCGCCGGAACCTCCGATCTATCCAGAATATGATTTCGATGGTGGTTGGCGATGGGGGGATAGGCCCCAATGGTGCCGTTCGTGGCCCGTGCGGCGATGACGGAAATTTCGCCATCAAAGGGGATATAACCTTCCAGGATTGATGGCGTGCCGCCCAGGGTCTGCCAGGCCTGATCCAGGTCGGCCCCTCGATCTAGCATGATCTGGCCTTTGCCGTCATAGCCCAGGCGTCGCGTCTTCAGCACGGCCCGAGAGCCGATCTTGGCCATGGCGCCTTGCAGATCCCGTAGATTGTCTACGGCCGCATAGGGCGCGGTGGCGGCGCCGACGCTATTGGCGAAGTCTTTTTCCAGCAGGCGGTCCTGGGCCGTGGCCAGGGCGCGGGCGCCGGGGCGAACGGGGACCCTTTGGGCCAGGAACTCCAGACAGGTGGCGGGGACGTTTTCAAACTCCAGTGTCACCACGTCGACTGATGCGGCGAAGGCATTCAAGGCGGCTTCGTCCAAATAATCCGCGATGGTGATACGGTCGGTGACCTGACCGGCCGGTGGCTGATCGTCTGGCCCGAAGATATGACAGCGGAAGCCAAGGGGCGCCGCCGCCAGGGCCAGCATCCGGCCAAGTTGGCCGCCGCCCAGAATGCCGATGCGGCTACCGGGGGGAAGGGGAAGCATTGCGGCTAGCTCTCGACGGGATGATCTGGCACGGCATCGGTCTGCCGGGCGCGCCAGGCGGCCAGCGCGCCGGCGACTGCTGGATCGTGCAAGGCAATGATGGCGGCGGCCAGCAGGCCGGCATTGATGGCGCCAGCGCGGCCGATCGCCAACGTGCCCACCGGAATGCCGGCGGGCATTTGCACGATCGAGAGCAGGCTGTCCATGCCGTGCAATGCCTTGCTTCTCACCGGCACGCCCAGCACCGGCAGATTGGTCATGGAGGCGGTCATGCCCGGCAGATGGGCTGCACCGCCGGCGCCGGCGATGATCACGGAAAGACCCCGTTCAGCGGCGCCCGCGGCATAATCGTAAAGACGTTTCGGTGTGCGGTGCGCGGATACAACCCGGCTTTCCACCGTGACGCCCAATTCTTCCAGAACCTCGACGGCATGGCGCATGGTCGACCAGTCGGAGCGGCTGCCCATGATAATCCCGACCTGTGGTCCAGTTCCCGCCATCTTTCATCTCCGCGCTGAATTAATACATTGGGCCATGTCCCGGTCCGCCGCCCGGCCATGCTGGGCTGGGACTATAGGCCTTTGGCGGGCGTTGACCCACCGCGAATTTTGTCTGGCGCGGCTTTGGGATCCTAAACGCGTACGCACGTCTGGCGCGCTCAAGGCAACGAACGAAAGTCCCGTTACATAGCGCCGGAAAATCGCAGCGATAATGGCTGGAAAATTAATCTATACTAATATATTAAGATCCGTGGAAGACTTTATTAACTCTTGCTTTGTTAACCTCTTAGGCTTGACGACGATCTGTGCCCTCGCGGCGCATGATCTACGATACGGAAGGTAGACATTTAGCCGATGAAGATTGCCGAAACCCGCCCAATCCGGGCCACGACGCCGCAGCGCCGCAATCCCGCGTCGGCGGCGGCCAGCTATGCCTCATCTTCAGGTCTTGGCGGCGCGGCGCCCACTGATAACGCGTCCGTCATGGGGATACCCGAGCCGGAACTGACGCCGAAGGTACGGCAGGCCATCATGACCCTGATGCAGGAAGTAGAAAGCCTGCGGGCCGAGGTCGAGCGGGCGAACAGTCGCTTGGCCCATATGGAACGCCTGGCCGATCAGGATACCTTGGTTCCCGTTCCCAATCGCCGCGCCTTCGTGCGGGAAATGAGCCGGGTGATCTCATATAACGAGCGCTACAATGCCGTATCCAGCCTGGTTTATATTGATCTGAACGATTTTAAGGCGATTAACGATAAGCACGGCCATGCGGCCGGTGATGCCGCCTTGCTGCATGTGGCGAGTATCCTGTCCGAGAACTTGCGCGAATCCGACATGCTGGGGCGTCTTGGCGGCGATGAATTCGGCGTAATTCTAAGCCATACCGACGCGGACCAGGCACTGATAAAAGGCCGGCAATTGGCGCAGGCGATCATGAATGCGCCCGTGGAACATGATGGCGCGCAATTAACGATCACCGCGTCTTACGGCATTACCACCTTCAAACAAGGTCAGTCCGCGCAGGAGGCCATGGATACCGCGGACCGGGCCATGTACGCGCAAAAAAACGCGCTGAAAACCCGTAGTTGATACGGCCGCGGGCCGCATCGATTCGGAAGATACACTGATATTATGACGTTGGACCGAGACCAACGACACGGCCTCGGCGTTCACGCAATGATATCCGGGACCAATCGTGTCGCCAGGCGCCCGATCAAATCGCGCAACGCCAATTTTCGCTTTTTCAGACGCTGTAGCTGCAACTGGTCAAAAACACCCCTCTCGATCATGGCGGCAATGGCGCCGTCCAGATCGCGGTGTTCCTGTTGCAATGCAATAATCCGTGCTTCGATTTCGGTCTTTTCCAAGGACCTGCTTTCCTTTGCTGCGGGGTTCGAGCGCTGGCCACGGGCGCGAGGCTCCAGGCAAAAATAGAGTCGAACTATACATCGTCAATTGATGGCGTCCATGTGCCATTTGCCCTGGGCGCCCGCCGCTCGCCTCCGGAACCGGCGAGGCTGGCTAAATGCTCCCGCATGGTTGGGAGGAAATCCGACACAATTCGACCCGGCATCCTTGCCGCAAATTGGTTCTGGTGCTTATATATGGAAGCATAATTTGCTGAGGAGGCAAGGTATGAAGGTAGAGACCGAGATCGACGAACTACGCCAACGTCATCATCTGCTGGACGGGGAAATCGAGGTGGAAAATACCCAAGTTTGCCCGGATGAAATACGGATCAGCACACTAAAAAAAGAAAAACTGAAGATAAAGGACCTCATACGCCAGCTCGAAGCGGGCAGCTAAAAGGCCTAGCTGGAGGTTCGCCGGATCGGCGCATGATGGCGCCGCGTGGCCTATTGGATACCAAAGACTAGGCCGGCGTAATGTCCGGCTAGGGGCAGGTGTCGAGTCCGGCTGCCTCAAATCGCTTGCTTTTTTCCTATTTCGTTCCCATTTTGGGGCTCTTAACAGTGCAACCAAGGGATAGCTGATGGCGAAAGAGGAATTACTGGAATTTCCGGGTACGGTCATGGAACTGTTGCCCAATGCGATGTTCCGCGTCGTGCTGGAAAACGAGCACGAGGTTTTGGCCCATACCGCAGGCAAAATGCGCAAGCACCGGATCCGGGTGCTGGCTGGCGACAAGGTGCTGGTCGAGATGACGCCCTATGATCTTTCCAAGGGCCGGATCACCTACCGTTACAAATAATCTGGCCGCCATGGCGCGCCTGAATTCGCCATGATGCCGAGATGAATTCACAACCCAATCTGGTGTTGGCGTCCGCGTCACCGCGTCGCCTCGAACTGCTGGTCCAAATCGGCCTGCAACCGCATGCGATCGTGGCCGCCAATTTGGATGAAGCGCCTCTGCGCAACGAAACGCCATCGCAATTGGCCCGCCGTCTGGCGTTGAGCAAGATGGCGCAGGTTCGCAACAAGGCGCCGGGGCAATTCATCCTGGGCGCCGATACGGTGGTGGCCGTGGGCCGGCGTATATTGCCGAAACCCGGCGACCGGCAGGAGGCGCGGCGTTGTCTGGATTTGCTGTCGGGGCGGCGTCATCATGTCTTTACCGCCGTGGCCGCAACGGCCCCCGGCGGCCCTGAACGGGTGCGTCTGGTGGACAGCGTCGTGGCCTTCAAGCGTCTGACGCCGGGCGAGATTGACTGGTATCTCGACAGTGACGAGTGGCGCGGCAAAGCCGGCGGCTACGCTATCCAGGGACGGGCGGGACGGTTCGTGCGATTTTTGCGCGGTTCCTATTCCAACGTCGTCGGGCTGCCCCTGTTTGAAACCGCCAACCTGCTGGAAGGTCTGGGCTACCCTGTGTCTGCAAGCGTTGCGGCAACGCCGGGCGTGGCCGAGTGGCGGGGCCCGGATGATTGAGGAAATTCTGATCAGCGCCGGACCGCGCCGCCACCGCATAGCCCTGGTTCGGGGCGGGCGGTTGGTGGAACTGTACCTGGCCGTGAACGGGGCCCGCCTGCCTGAACGCATTATCCTGGGCCGGGTAACCGCGGTGCGGCACGATCTGGACGCCGCCTTCATCGACATCGGCGAGGCGCGCGGCGGTTTGTTGTCGGCCCGTGATGCGGCTGTTAAACGGGGCACGCCTGTTGGTCGCGCGGTGCAGGAAGGCCAAAGTCTGTTGGTCCAGGTCAAGCGCGAGGCGGAAGGCGAGAAGGGGGCGAAGTTGAGCGCCCGGCTACGCCTGGCGGGACGGGCCATGGTGCTTCTGCCCCAGGGCCGCGACGTCGAGCTGTCCGGCCGTATTACCGACCGGGCGCAACGGGATCGTCTGTTGAGTGTGGCGAAATCCGTTCAGGGAAATTATGGCGGCGGCCTGATCCTGCGCAGCGCCGCCGTGGCGACGGACGATGCCGACCTGAAACGGGAAGCCGATGGTCTTTGGCGGCGTTGGCAGGCCATTCAGGCGGTGGCTGGTTCAGCGCGGCCGCCCTTGCCGCTGGACGCGGGCGATGACCCTCTGAAGGTTATTTTTCGCGAACATCTGGGCCCGTCCCTGCGGCGCATTCGGGTCGACGACGGGGCCCTGGCAGCCGACCTTAACCAGATCCGTGGGGCCTGGGGCGACAATATCCCGGCCGTTGAATTGCATGACCAGAACCAGCCGTTATTTCGCGAGCATGATCTGGAAGACCAGATTGAAACAGCCCTGGCCCACCAAGTCGCGCTGCCATCGGGCGGGCGGATCATCATCGAACATACCCAGGCCCTGACCGCCATCGATGTGGATTCAGCCCGCCACGACGGGGCCGGCGATCCGGCCCGGTTGGCGTGGGAAAGCAATACCCAGGCGGCCAGGGAAATCGCCCGTCAACTGCGATTGCGCGAAATAGGCGGCCGGGTAGTGATCGACTTCATTCCCATGCAGGGGCAGGGCCAGATCGCCGCACTTTTGAAAAAACTGCAGCAGTGGCTGGCTGATGATCCCGCCCAGCCGCGCCTTGGCCGGATGTCGGAAATGGGCCTGGTTGAATTGACCCGCCGCCGCCGCCAACCGGCCCTGGCCTTGCGCCTGGGCGAAGTCTGTTCCCTGTGCCAAGGCAGCGGCTTGCGGCCGACCGCCCCGGCCGTGGCCGACAGCCTGCTGGACCGTATTCTGCGCGAAGCCGATGCCGCGAAGGGCCGCGCCCTTGCCGCGCGCGCCGCCCCGGCAGTAGTGGAAGATTTGGGCGGCGCGGACGGTGATATAGTGGCTGGACTGGCCAGGGACCGGGGCATTCGGGTAGAATTGACGGCGGATAGCAGCTTGGCTCTGGAAGAATTCGAGGTCACGGCCCTAACATGACAGCACCGCAACAGCGCCGCACCTGCGCCAACTGCGATCGGGAGATGGTGGCGGAATATCGCCCCTTCTGCTCCCGCCGCTGCGCGGACGTAGACCTGGGCCGTTGGCTCAATGAAAGGTACACTATTCCCGCCATCGAGCCGCCCGACGAGTGGGACGACGCGTAGTATCAAGCGGCGCCAACAGGGATTAGAGGGAGGGCGATGTCGTGTTCTTGGAGATACCTGCGCGCGCGCACCATATCATAATTACGATGGGCAAGCTATTCGTTCCGGTTGGTCCTCTGCCGGACCAGTGATCCCAAAACATTCAAATTCCCTTATTGGCGCGGTCGACCGCTGCCATCGCCGGCGCCTTGATCTATAGGACCCAGGTCTTTTTACCATCCTACACGGCCGGGAGGGGCTGATTTCACGCCCGGGAGAATTTTCCACGACCGTTTCGCCTACCCGACGCTGGGGATAATTTGCGTAACAATCAGAATTGTGCATAACCCATGTTTACGCCGCCTCGCACAGTTGGAATTCCAGGTTTGCTCATTCGATCCGCGCTAGAGCGTTTTCATCGGGTACTTTTTAAGCCGTGGCGAATGTTCCGCGTCCCCGGACTCTTCGTCGCCGCGGTTGTTTTGGTCTGCTTTACCGCGGCCGCACAAGCTGATTTCGTTGAAGGATGGCGCGCCTATCAGCGGGGTGATTTTGCAACCGCCCTGGAACACTGGACCAGGCTGGCGGAGGACGGCGATGCGGTCGCGCAATACAATGTTGGCGTCATGTACGACGAGGGCACCGGGGTCAGCCAGAATCCCGCCAAGGTCATAACCTGGTGGAACAAGGCGGCGGATCAAGGCCACCTGACGGCGCAGCATAATCTGGCGCTGCTACTTATCGAACGGGGCGGCAGTCAGGATATCGCCAGGGCCGCATACTGGCTGAAGCGCGCCGCGGCGGATGGCTTCGTCTTCTCGCAATATAGTCTCGCCAAACTCCATGCCAGCGGGCTGGGGGTGGAGCGGGACGATGCCCTTGCCCTCGACCTCTTCCTGAAGGCCGGCAATGCAGGCTTCGTGAAGGCGCAGTACAACCTGGGAAAAATCTATCGCGATGGTATCGGGGTCGCGATGGACCTGGGTGTTTCGATGGATTGGTTCAGGAAAGCGGCCGAACAGGGTTACGCCAAGGCGCAGGCAAAGCTCGCGGTGCGTTTTGCGCAGGGCAGCGGCGTGGAGCGCGATGTCACCGAGGCGCTTAAATGGGCCATCCTGGCCAATCAGGAGGGAGAGGCATCGGTGCAGGAAACACTTAACGATCTCCGCGAAACCATGAGCCCCCAGCAGATCGCCGAGGCGCAAAGCCGCGCCAAGGCTTTCCGGCCGGGCGCGGCGGGCCGCCAATAGCATGATTGACCGATAACGAACCCGCAAGGAGCGGATTCAGCAAGTGTCAGTAGCGAATGATATGTCCGGATTTTGTAGCAGACGATATGTCCGGTCTTTGGAAGCGTTCCA
>JAQBYC010000070.1 GCA_027623205.1 Pseudomonadota bacterium
AAGAGCTACTGGGGGTGGTCGGGAGGGGGAGCGGGCGGGTAAGTCAACCTCGAAAATGGTCTAGAGTCGCCAGTGCGACTTAAGTGATCGGTTCGATTTCGCTATGCTACAGACTCTGTGCACATGTAGAGCCAATGTGCCCAGGCCCAAAAGAGGAACGGTCCAGCGTGCGGAATATTGCGGCATTAATGGGTTTTTTGATCTCGCTGCTTGCAGCGACAATCGCTGCGCCGGCCCCAGGCAAGGGGGCGGCAACGGTGCCTGCGACCCAGGCGCAGGTGCAGCTCTCATTCGCGCCGTTGGTTAAACAGGCGGCGCCGGCGGTGGTCAATATTTATACCCAGCGGGTGGTCGAACAGGTGGCCCGTTCGCCGCTGTTCGACGATCCCTTTTTTCGCCGTTTTTTTGGCGAACGGTTTGGCGCCGGTAGCGGCCGGCCGCAACGCCGGGAGGAAAACTCCCTGGGCTCCGGTGTGCTGCTGACAGCGGACGGCATGATTGTTACCAATCACCATGTGATCGCCGGCGCGGACGAGATCACGGTAGCCCTATCGGACCGCCGGGTGTTCGAAGCCACCCTGGTTCTGGATGATGAGCGTACGGACCTGGCGGTGTTGAAGATCGATGCCGGTGCGGAAAAATTGCCCTATCTGGAGCTGCGGGATTCCGACAGTCTGGAAGTGGGTGATCTGGTGCTGGCTATTGGCAATCCATTCAATGTTGGCCAGACCGTCACCTCCGGCATCGTTTCGGCCTTGGCGCGGACCGGCATCGGGGTCTCGGATTTTCAGTTTTTTATTCAGACCGATGCGGCCATCAATCCAGGTAATTCGGGCGGCGCGTTAATCACCATGGATGGCCGCCTGGCCGGCGTCAACACGGCCATCTACTCCAAATCCGGCGCCTCCCACGGTATCGGGTTTGCCGTGCCGTCTGCCATGGTGCGTGCGGTTCTAGACAGTGCGAAAGCCGGCCGGCGCCAGGTTAAACGGCCCTGGTTGGGGGCGGCGACCCAGGCGGTAACCGCCGATATTGCCGCCTCCCTTGGCATGAAACGGCCGCGTGGCGTAATGGTCAGCGCGCTGTATGGCGATGGCCCGGCGGATCGGGCGGGCATGACGGTGGGCGATGTGATCCTCGCCATTGATGGCCATGCTGTAGCCTCGCCCAAGGCGTTGAACTTTCGCCTGGGCACCCGCATGATCGGCAAGGCGGCGCGCCTTGACGTATGGCGCAATGACGATACCAAAAGCCTGATTTTGCAACTTGTCGCAGCCCCGGAGACGCCACCCCGCGACAGCTCCGAATTGCAGGGTCGCCAGCCCCTGGCGGGCGCGACCGTTGCCAACCTATCTCCGGCGCTGGCCGAGGAATTGGGCCTGGATACCCTTGGTAGCGGCGTTGTTATTCTAAAGCTCGACCCACGCAGCCCGGCCCGACGCTTTCGCTTCCGCGAGGGCGACCAGATTTTGCAGGTCAACGAGCATCGTATTGGCCTGGTTGCTGATCTGGTTGCTGTCATGAAAAAGCCGGTTGAAGAATGGCAGATCACCATGCAGCGGGCGGACAGGGTGCATACATTTCGGATCGGCAAATGAGCAATCTGTTTGAAGCCGCGGGTATGGATCAGGGGCCCCTCCGGCCCCTGGCGGAACGCTTGCGGCCCAATAGTCTTGAACAGGTCATTGGCCAGGATCATTTGCTGGCCGGCGATGGCGCCATCCGCCGGATGCTGGACGGCGGGCGCGTGGCTTCCCTGGTGCTTTGGGGCCCGCCCGGTAGCGGCAAGACCACCATCGCGCGCCTGCTGGCGACCCACGTGGGGCTGCATTTCGAACAACTTTCCGCTGTGTTTTCCGGCGTAGCCGACCTGCGAAAGGCCTTCGCGGCGGCGGCTGAGCGGCGTATGAGCGGCCAGGGCACGCTATTGTTCGTGGATGAGATTCATCGCTTCAACCGGTCGCAGCAGGACGGCTTCCTCCCCTACGTGGAGGATGGCACCATCGTCCTGATTGGCGCCACCACGGAGAACCCCTCGTTCGAACTGAACGCGGCCCTGCTGTCGCGCTGTCAGGTGTTGGTCCTGAACCGTCTGGACGACGACGCCCTGGAACAGTTGTTGCGCCGCGCCGAGGTGGCCAGTGGCATGGATCTGCCGCTGGCGGCGGCGGCGCGAGTGACCCTGCGTGCCATGGCGGATGGTGATGGCCGTTTTGTCCTGAATCTGGCCGAGGAGCTTTTTGCCCTATCTGTGGCGGAACCGCTGGATGTGGCCGAATTGAGCCAGACTTTGCAGCGCCGGGCGCCCATCTATGACAAGGCGCAGGAAGGTCATTACAATCTGATCAGCGCTCTGCATAAATCCCTCCGTGGTTCGGACGTGGATGCGGCCTTATACTGGCTTGCGCGGATGCTGACGGCAGGTGAGCAACCCCTGTATATAACCCGCCGGCTGGTTCGTTTCGCGGTGGAGGATATCGGCTTGGCCGATCCTCAGGCGTTGGTCCAGGCCAACGCGGCCAAGGATGCCTATGACTTTCTGGGCAGCCCCGAAGGGGAATTGGCCATTGCCCAGGCCGTGATTTATCTGGCCACGGCACCCAAATCCAATGCTGCTTACAAAGCCATGAGCCAAGCCAGCAACGCCGCCAAGCAGACCGGTTCGTTGATGCCGCCGAAACACATCCTGAACGCGCCTACCAGCTTGATGAAAGACCTGGGCTATGGCGCCGGTTACGTCTATGACCACGGCACCGAAGATGGATTTTCGGGCCAGGACTATTTCCCCGAACAGATGCCCCGGCAAAGCTTTTATAGACCCGCGGAACGTGGGTTTGAGCGTGAGGTGGCCAAACGCATGGCATATTGGGATAAGCTGCGCGGCAAGGCGCAGGATGGTCCGGAGCCGGGGGTGGAGGAGGTGTCAGGGTCGTGAATATGTATGTTGCCGTAGCCTGTGGCGGCGCCTTGGGCGCCGTGGGCCGTCATTTGTTATCCGGCCACATCATGCGCTGGGCAGGCAGTGGATTTCCCTGGGGCACTCTGACGGTGAATGTGCTGGGTTCGTTCATATTGGGCGTTCTGGTAGAGGTTATGGCGTTGCGGTGGTCCACCACCGAGGAAATAAGGGCATTTTTAGTTGTCGGCCTGCTGGGTGGGTTCACCACCTTTTCCGCCTTTTCCCTGGATGCGGTGCTGTTGCTGGAGCGCGGTAGTTTAGGCCCCGCCTTTGCCTATATCGTGGGACACCTGGTGCTATCGATCTGTGGCCTATTCGCCGGCTTGCTTTTGTTCCGTCAGGTGTTGACGTGAGCGTGGCGCAACTGGTGACGGTGGATGAAAACGAGGGCGAAGTGCGCCTGGACCGCTGGTTCCGGCGCCGCTTTCCCAGCCTCAGCCATGGCCGGTTGGAAAAGATGCTGCGCCGGGGCGAGGTGCGGGTCGATGGCGCCAAGGTCAAGGCTGGCCACCGCCTTCAGCCTGGCCAGATGGTGCGGGTGCCGCCACTGGACACGCCCGCGCCGCTGCGGGGGCCGGCGCTGAAGCGGCGAGAAGATAAGGTTTCTGAACAGGATGCCAAGGAACTGCGCCAGCGTATCCTGCACCAGGACGCCTCGGTACTCGTAATCGACAAACCGGCCGGCCTGGCGGTGCAGGGGGGCAGCGGCACAAAACGCCATATCGATGGCATGTTGCCGGCACTACAATTCGATGCCGCGGAACGGCCTCGTCTGGTGCATCGTCTGGACCGGGATACCACCGGTGTTCTGGTCCTGGCCCGTCACGCCCGCGCCGCCGCGGCTCTGACCGAGGCCTTCCGCGACCGCACCAGCGAAAAACTTTACTGGGCCATCGTTGCGGGGGTGCCGGCGGAAACCCGTGGCCGGATCGACTTACCGCTAGGCAAAACCCCCGGACCGGACGGCGAACGGGTGAGAGTTGACCGCAAGGCGGGCAAGCAGGCCATCACCGATTTTGCGCTGATCGAAAGGATCGGTGGACAGGCCGCCTGGTTGGCCCTGTGGCCGCGTACGGGCCGGACCCATCAGTTGCGGGCGCATTGCGCGGCCATTGGCACACCCATCCTCGGCGATCGCAAATATGGCGGAATTGACGCCACATTGCCTGGCATGGATCTGTCTGCGGGGCTGCATTTGCACGCCCGCGCAATCACCTTGCCCCACCCCGATGGCGGCACTTTGTCTGTTGAGGCGCCTATCCCGGCGCATTTTCGCACAACCATGCGGGCCCTGGGCTTCAATCCAGAAGCCGCGGCGGAACGCATGGCGGAATTGCTGGCCGAAGAAGAACAATGGTGAAATCGGCGTCCGCCCCTATTATTGTCATCCGTTGCTAGAAAAAAGGGAAAGTAAGCCATGCCCCATATTCAGGCCGAAGGCGCTAAATTGTATTACGAGGAAGCCGGCAGCGGCGCACCGATTGTCTTTGTGCACGAATTCGCCGATGACTGCCGCGGTTGGGAGCCGCAGATGCGCTTTTTCTCCCGGCGTTACCGCTGCATTACCTACAATGCCCGCGGCTACCCGCCCTCGGAGGTGCCCAGCGATCCGGCCCTTTATTCCCAGGATATGGCCGCCGACGACATCGCCGCCGTGCTGCGTGGCCTGGATATCGACAAGGCCCATATTATCGGTTGCAGCATGGGCGCTTTCGCCACGCTGCACTTTGGCCTGCGCTACGCCAATATGGCGCGCAGCCTGGTGGTCGTGGGCTGTGGCTATGGCGCCAAGAAAGACCTGCGCGGCGCTTTTACCAACGACGCCCAGACATTTGCCGCCTCCTTCCTGGAAAAGGGCATGGCCGCGGTCGCCGCGGCCTATTCCGTGGGTCCGACCCGGGTGCAATTCCAGAACAAGGATCCCCGTGGTTTTGCCGAATTTCAGGAGCGGTTTTTAAACCATTCGGCGGAGGGATCGGGTTTGACCATGGGCAATGTCCAGGCGAAACGGCCGTCTCTGTATGATCTGGAAGACGGCTTGGGGCGGTTGAAGGTGCCTACCTTGCTGATCACTGGGGACGAAGATGAACCCTGCCTGGATGCCAACCTTTACCTCAAACGTACCATACCGTCATCCGGACTGTTGATGCTGCCCCGTACCGGGCACGCGGCCAATTTGGAAGAGCCTGCCGTTTTTAACCAGGCGGTCGCGGAATTCCTGGCCATGGTGGAAGAGGATCGCTGGCAATTGCGGGACCCGCGCTCGGTTTCCGACTCCGCCCTGATTGCCGCGCCGGACAAGTCATAAGCCAACTCTGGGATACCACGAAATGACCAGGTGTAGTCCGAATGCGCGCGAGTAAGGGCCTGCGTCTGATCGTTTTTGACTGCGACGGCACCCTGGTGGACAGCCAGCATGCCATCGTCGCCGCCATGGCGGCGGCCTTCGAGGAGCTTAACCAGCCGCCGCCTGGCCCGAATGCCGTTCGCGCCCTGATCGGCCTGTCGCTTGAGGAAACCATTCGGCAATTGTGGCCCCAGGGCAGTCCGGCGGAGAAAGAACAGCTGATCGCGGCCTATCGCCGCCTGTATTTCGAACAGCGCCGCCGCGGGGCGGCGCCCGACGTTTTATTCCCTCATGCGGATACCGTGCTGCGGCAGTTGGATACGGCGGGCTATCTGTTGGGTGTGGCAACGGGAAAATCGCGCCGGGGGCTCGACGCGGTACTTACCAGTCACGGTTGGCGGGACACCTTTTTTACCCGGCAGACAGCTGATGGCCATCCAGGCAAGCCGCATCCCTCGATGTTGCTGCAAGCCATGGCGGAGGCGGGTGTAAGTGCGGGCGATACCTTGATGCTTGGCGATACCAGCTTTGATATGGCCATGGCGGTGAACGCCGGGGTGACGCCGGTTGGCGTCGTCTGGGGCAATCATGGCGCTGATGCTCTCTATGAAGCCGGCGCGAAGGTGGTATTGGAAGATTTTCGGGATCTTGTACCCTACGTGAGTGAGCGATGGCCGGCACCCTGAAGCGCATCCGCTATTACCAGGATCGCTACGCCTGCCGCAATGAGCCAGGCGGTAGCCACGCCAGCCCAGAGCAATTTTCAATCACCTGGCTTCGCTTTAGCGATCCAAGTGATTGGTTCAATGGCTCTTTTCTTACGAGTCCGAGCATGTTCAGAAGAAACATGCTCTAGGGGCTGGAACGTTGTTGATATCAGCGGAAAGAACGTTGGAAACGGAATGAAGCGGTTTTACAAACAGGTCGCCGTGGTGTCGGGCGGAGATGGGTTGCGCATCGAATTGGATGGCCGGCCGGTGCGGACACCGAAAAAGGCCGCCTTTGCCGTCGGGACCGAGGCTTTGGCCGAGGCCATTGCCGAGGAGTGGCGGCAACAAGGCGAGACCATAGTGCCCCAGAGCATGCCCCTGCTGCGCCTGGCCAATACAGCCATCGACTTGGTTCACGGGCAACGGCGTGCCGTGGTGGATAATCTGGCCGGCTTCGGTGGCGCCGATTTACTGTGTTATCGGGCCGGCGAGCCGGAGGATCTGGCGCAGCGCCAGGAGCGGCTCTGGTCGCCCTGGCTGGCCTGGGCGGCGGCACGGCACGGCGCGACCCTGGCCACGACGGATGGCGTCAGCCACATCAGCCAGGATGAAGCGGCCCTCGGCGCCCTGCACAGGGCGGTGGCCGGCCATGATGCCATGGAACTGGCGGGTCTGAACGATCTTGTCACCATTGCCGGCTCTCTGGTTCTGGCCCTGGCGGTCAGCGCCGGCGCCCTGGATGTTGCGGCGGCCTGGGCCGCGGCCCGCCTGGACAACGACTATCAGGCGGAACGCTGGGGCCGGGACGCCGAGGCGGAGGACCACGCCGCTCGTTTGCGCAGTGAATTCGAACAGGCTGCCCGCTTTCTGGCGTTGCATCGCGCGGACTAGCCCGGTAGCGCCCTATATCCAGGACCATTGGCTTGGATTGTTGCGGGAGCAATTTCCAATTGATTTTCTCAGTTTCTCTACTCTTAAAAAGGCTGCGCATGTTTCAAGGATACAGGCGCCCGGCCGCGGCCTTATCCGCAATATGCCCGTGGCCCCGTATCGTGCTATCTAGTAAGTTGGTGTAACAACATCCCGTTGGGGAGGCGATAGGTTCATGCAGGAAATCCTGCGTCAGCTGGAGATGAAGCGCGCCGCGGCGCGCGCCGGCGGTGGCGAAAAACGCATTCAGACGCAACATGCCAAAGGCAAACTGACAGCGCGGGAGAGGCTGGAATTGCTTCTCGATTCCCACTCGTTCGAGGAATATGACATGTTCGTCGAGCATCGCTGTGAAGATTTTGGCATGGCCGAGCAGCGTATTCCGGGCGATGGCGTGGTCACCGGCTGGGGCACCATCAACGGCCGTCTGGTCTTTGTCTTCAGCCAGGATTTCACCGTCTTCGGTGGTTCCTTGTCCGAGGCGCATGCGGAAAAGATCTGCAAGATAATGGATCAGGCCATGAAAACCGGGGCGCCGGTTATCGGTTTGAACGATTCCGGCGGCGCCCGTATTCAGGAAGGCGTCGCCTCGCTGGGTGGCTATGCCGAAGTCTTTCAGCGCAATGTTCTGGCCTCGGGGGTGGTGCCACAGATATCCGTGATCATGGGGCCATGCGCCGGTGGGGCGGTTTATTCGCCGGCGATGACGGACTTTATCTGCATGGTCAGGGACAGCTCTTACATGTATGTCACCGGCCCGGATGTGGTGAAGACGGTGACGCAGGAAGAGGTGACCCATGAAGAACTGGGGGGCGCCTCGACCCATAGCCGGATATCCGGCGTTGCTGACCTGGCTTTCGAGAATGATGTCGAGGCCCTGGCCCAGATCCGCCGGCTGTTCGATTTTCTGCCCCTGTCGAACCGGTCCGGCGTGCCACTCCGGCCCACCGACGATCCCGTCGATCGGGTCGAAGATTCGCTTGATACCCTCGTGCCCGCCAACCCGAACAAGCCCTATGACATTAAGGAATTGCTGGAGAAAGTAGTGGACGATGGCGATTTCTATGAAATTCAACCGGAATTCGCCGGTAACATCGTCATTGGCTTTGGCCGCATCGACGGCGCCACTGTAGGTTTCGTGGCCAATCAGCCGATGGTGCTGGCCGGCTGCCTGGATATTAATTCGGCCCGCAAGGGCGCCCGCTTCGTACGCTTCTGCGATTGCTTCAGTATTCCCATCGTAACCTTTGTTGATGTGCCCGGCTTCCTGCCCGGCACGGCCCAGGAATACGGCGCCATCATCATGCATGGCGCCAAGCTGTTATACGCCTATGCCGAGGCAACGGTGCCCAAGGTCACGGTGATCACGCGCAAGGCGTATGGCGGGGCCTATGATGTCATGGCGTCGAAACATCTGCGTGGCGATGTCAATTTCGCATGGCCCGCGGCCGAAATCGCCGTGATGGGGGCAAAGGGCGCGGTGGAGATCATCTTTCGCTCGGAACTGGACAATCCGGATCGGATCGAGGAATTGACCCGGGAATATGGCGAGACCTTTGCCAATCCCTTCATTGCCGGCAAGCGAGGCTATATCGATGATGTCATCCTGCCCCACAGCACGCGCCGGCGGCTGGCCAGGGCGTTGACCATGTTGAAAAACAAGAAGCTCGACAATCCGTGGAAAAAGCACGGCAACATTCCCTTATGAAGAAAAACCGGGCCAACGCGCGAAAGTACAGCATTGATGTTTTCTAAAATTCTCATCGCCAACCGCGGCGAAATCGCCTGCCGGGTCATTCGCACGGCCCGGGCCATGGGCATCGGCACCGTCGCCGTCTTTTCCGAGGCCGATGCCAATGCCCTGCATGTGGAAGAGGCGGACGAGGCCATCGCCATCGGTCCGGCGCCGGCGGCGGAAAGTTATCTGGTCAGCGAACGGATCCTTGATGCGGTCAGGCGTAGCGGCGCCGACGCGGTGCATCCGGGCTATGGCTTCCTGTCGGAAAATGCCGCTTTTGCCAGGGCGCTGGCGGATAGGGGCGTCACCTTCATCGGCCCGCCGGTGGGTGCGATCGAGGCCATGGGCGACAAGATCGCCTCCAAAAAATTGGCGCTGAAGGCTGGCGTCAATTCGGTGCCCGGCCATTTGGAAGTGTTGCGCGATGCCGATGACGCGGTGCGGGTGGCTGGTCAACTTGGTTATCCGGTAATGCTGAAGGCCTCGGCGGGCGGCGGCGGCAAGGGCATGCGTGTTGCCTTTAATGAGACAGAGGCGCGGGAGGGCTTCACCTCGGCCGTCAACGAGGCGAAATCCAGTTTCGCCGATGACCGGATCTTTGCCGAGAAGTTCATCGAACAGCCCCGCCATATCGAAATCCAGATTCTGGCCGACGGTCATGGCAATTGCATCTATCTGGGTGAGCGCGAATGCTCCATCCAGCGGCGCCACCAGAAGGTGATCGAAGAGGCGCCCAGCCCGTTTCTGGACGCAGTGACACGTCAGGCCATGGGTGAACAGGCGGTGGCCTTGGCCCGGGCGGTGGATTATCGGTCCGCCGGCACCGTGGAATTCATCGTTGATAAGGACCGCAATTTCTATTTTCTGGAAATGAATACCCGCCTGCAGGTGGAGCATCCGGTGACCGAAATGGTCTACGGCGTCGATTTGGTGGAGCAAATGATCCGCATAGCGGCTGGCGGCGCCATGACCCTGCGCCAGGATGACCTGCGCGCCGATGGCTGGGCCATTGAATGCCGGCTGTACGCGGAAGACCCCTACCGCAATTTCATGCCATCCATCGGCCGCTTGGCGCGCTGCCGACCGCCAGCCCGGACGGCTGCCGTGCGGGTTGATACCGGCGTGATCGAAGGCTCCGAAATCACCATGTATTACGATCCGATGATCGCGAAACTGATCACCAAGGGCCGTGACCGGGCCGAGGCGATCGCCGCCATGAGGGCGGCATTGGACAGCTATTACGTGCGCGGCATCAATCATAATATGAGCTTTTTGTCCGCCCTGATCAGCCATCCCCGTTTTATCGAGGGCCGGCTGACGACGGCCTTTATCGACGAAGAGTATCCCGACGGCTTTGCGGGTGCGCCGCGGGAGGGTCCGGTGCTGGATGCGCTGGTGGCGGCCGGGGTGCTGATGCACTGGCGCAAAGCCCAGCGCGAGGCGTCAATCAGCGGGCAATTGGCGCACCATCGCCCGACCTTTGGCGCGGCGTGGGTGGTCGCCGTGGACGGTGACAATCATGCGGTTGGCGTTGAAGGGGTCGAGGATGGCTTTGATGTCGCGCTGGCCGGGCGGCTGCTCGCCGTGCGCAGTTATTGGCGACCTGGGCAACGCCTGTTTACGGGCACGGTGAACGGCCATCACGTCACCATTCAGGCGGATCCCGAGGCCGCCGGCTTTCGTCTGCATCATGGCGGGGTCGGGGCGTTGGTGACGGTCCGCAGCCCCCGCGCGGCGGAACTGGCTGCCCTCATGCCCCACAAGGCGCCGCCTGATACTTCAAAATATCTGTTATGCCCGATGCCGGGACTGGTCGTGTCCTTGAATGTGGCCGCAGGCGACGAAGTCAAGGTCGGCCAGACCCTGGCGGTGGTTGAAGCCATGAAGATGGAAAATATCCTGCGCGCGGAACGCGATGGGGTTATTGCGGCCGTGAACGCCGCGCCCGGCGACAGCCTGGCGGTGGACGATGTTATTCTGGAATTCGAATGAGCCGGCCGTCGCGGGCCCTGTAACGAACCGTCCGGGCGGTTCGGTCAATCGCGAAATAGATTTACGCTGACAAGGGTGGCTCCACGCCGTCGGGAAGGGGCATCTCGAAGACATTCAGAGTCATGGATACCAGCGCGTAATATCCCAAGATGCCAACCAGATCGACCACCCCCTGCTCGCCCAATTGCGCCTTGGCTTCGTCATAGGTGGCATCGGATACCGCGGAAGCGCGGTAAAGCTCCGTACAAAATTTAAACACGGCTGCTTCATCTGCCTTGCTGAAGGTGGGTTCCCGGCGCTCCCGCAGATCAGCAATAATGTCGGGGGACAGGCCGGCTTCCAGGGCCATGGGCGCGTGCGCGAACCATTCGAACTGTGCCGTCCATTGGCGGGCGGTGATCAAAATGGCCAGTTCGGACAGGCGAGTCTCAAGAACACTGTTGAAGCGGCAATATTCGCCGACATGTTGCGCCCGGTCGGCAAACACCGGGCTGTGAATCCAGGCTTGAAACGGCCCCCCCATGCCGCCACGGGGCCCGGACATGATGTTGTCATGGAACCGGCGTTGTTCGGTATTCATATCGGCGGGCTCAAGGGGAGAAATGCGGGGCATGTCGGTGCTTCCTGAAGGTTGGCGTAAATGAGGGTAAACCAGCATATCCATGGCTCCGGTCTAAAACAAATGCCTGAAACAATCACGCAGCGTCCGATCGGCGGTCACATCCCGATGCAGGCGCCGCCATCGATGTTGAGGTGCTGTCCCGTGATGTAGCTGGCCCCGTCGGACAGCAGAAAACAGACCGGCTTGGCTACTTCGCCCGGCGCGGAAAAACGTCCCATGGGAATTTGCGCCATGTATTGATCGCGGAACTTCTCACCACGAACGGTCTCGGTCATGGTCGTCTCGACCAGGCCAAAACAGACCGAATTGACGCGAATGCCAAAGCGGCCCCATTCCCTGGCCGCGCTCATGGTGATGCCCAGAACACCCGATTTGGCGGCGCCATAGTTGATCTGCCCTATGGTGCCCCGCCGGCCCGCGATGGAGGACACATTGACGATCGAGCCTGGCGCCTCGTCGCCGTCCTTGGCGCGTTCCATGAGATGGCGGCCGACTGCCTGCAGGCACAGAAAGACGCCGGTCAGATTGACGTCGATGACCTGTTGCCAGGTTTCCACGGGCATTTTATGGATCATCGCCGCGCGCACGATGCCGGCATTGTTCATCAAGCCATGAATCGCGCCGAAATCGCGCACGACATCGGCCACCATGCCTTGGACAAAGCCGGGCTCGGCCACGCTACCCACATAGGCCCTGGCATTCTCGCCCAAGCCATCGGCAACCTGATGCACCGTGTCGCCGTTCAGGTCCACCAAGGCCACCTTGGCGCCCAATCCGACCGCCAGTTCAGCCGTGGCCTGGCCGATACCCTGGCCCGCGCCGGTGATCAAGATAATCTGGCCCGTCAGGTTCATGGGGTTTGTCATGGGTTCCTCCGTTCTTGTGGTCAGGCCTTCAATCGGCCCAATTAGGTTTTCGTCGTTGCCGTGGCGCGCAGGCCGATCAACCGGCCGGTGTAGGGGTTGGCGGGCAGCATGGCGTGGGCGGCCTTGATTGCCGCCAGGCGATCCAGGATGACCGGTTCCATGGGGGCGGACCGGCGGGTCGCCAACGAGACATGCAGGCTCATCAATTCGTTGGTCGATGCCAGGTAACCCTCGGTCGCGTGATACATGTGATGGATGTAATGGAAACGCTTCTCATCGAAATCCAGCAACTCGGTGGTAAATCGCATGGGCTCGGCCTCGCCGATTTCCCGATTATAGGTAATATGACCTTCCAGGGAAAACGTGGTGACTTGGTATTTTTCGCGATGCGCCCGGGTTAGATGGACGAAATCCATGAACTCGTCGGTGGCATAGTCAAACACCACCATGTAGTAGCCCATGTTCATATGCCCGTTGTGGTCGATCCACTCTGGCTGAACGGTCGCGCGATACTGATCAAAGGGAGTTGGAATAGACATCTATGGTACAAACACGCTTCCATGGATTGGTGACAGTTTACGCCAGCAGAGCGTCGGCGACAATGATCCTTAGGACGAGAGAGTGGGCGGTTCAATCAATATTTGGAATGTTCTAGTTGACCGAGGCCGGATCGGCGCTGACCATGCCGGTGGTGGTGAAGATATGGCGTACTTCGGCTTTGTCCAACAGGCCGCGTTGCTGCAATTCCCGGTGACAGGCAGGTAGATTATAATGGGGTATGGCCGGGTAGAGGTGGTGCTCGATGTGATAGTTCACCTGATAGGGGAACAGGTACCACAGCAGCCAGGCCGGCCCCAGGTTGGTTCGCGCCGCCCACAAGGGCGATTGTTCGTCCCTGACCGCGCCGTGTTCGCAGATCGCCCGAAACCGCAACAACGCCTGCAGCACCGTACACAAGGGCAGAATCCATAACACCAGATAGGCCAGACCATGGCCGCTCATGGCTGCCAGCAGTGGCGCACCAAGATGAAAGGCGATGACCAGATAGCGATCCTGCCGGGCCGCCCGCCGCAATGCCGGCGTGGTGTCATTCAACCTGTCGCGCGGCGGTCGATCGGCCGCGGACACGTCGTCGTTGATCGCCGGGGCGCCCAGAAAATAGGCGAAGGTCTTGGGGGCCGTGCGGCCGGTCAGGTCGAGCAATAGTTTTCGAAGCAAATAGCGCCGCCCCCGCGGATAACCGCCGTGCAGGGGGATGTCGGGGTCTTGCGCCTGATACAGATGATTGTGATGCAGACGGTGCACCACCCGATAGGTGCGCATGGAAATACCGACCGGTGCGGCCAGGGCGCGGCCAACCAGATCGTTGAGATACCGGCTCCGAAACAGGCGGTAATGGGCCGCGTCGTGGGCCAGTACGAAACAGGCCTGCTGCCGCGAGGCGAGCATCAGAATGGCCGGCGCCACCACCCAAGGCGTCCACCAAACCAGCGAGGCCGCGATGCAGGCGGCGATGACGGCCAGCAAGGAGATGACCGAGGCCCAGGCCTTGGTGTCGTTCTGGCGCGACAACTGCTTGACCAGCGCCGCCGGCAAGGCCCGTTGCCCGCGCCGGTCGTCGCGAAATTCTTCGCCTCTTTTGGCGGCATCATCCATGACCCCAGATTAACATGGGGTTGGCAAAAGAGCTAAAGAGATCAGCCCGATCAGACGCCCGCCAGGCGTTGGATCAAGCCAAAGCTAACCACCGCCAGAACCACCAGGATGGTGAAGAATATCAAGCTGCGATGCTCGAACCGCGCGCCCCGGCGCACCTCGACATAATTCAGCACGCGGTCGGACACGAAATAGAGAATGACCGCCGCAATTGTGAATAGGACGATTTCCATGCGCGCATGTGTAACACGACAAGATGCCCAGGCCTTGACGTCTATCAAGTCCCGGCCATTGCCTGCCGAGCCGCCGTCGGCGGTCGGTCGTTTCTCCCGGCAAGACTTGGCGGTGGCGGTAGTGCTAACATGAGCCCTGGATCGAACAATCTTGAGAGTGACGCCATGCTGAGCAATTCCCCCATTGTGAACCAATATGTAAGCCGGACGCCGTCCAGTCAGGCCCTGGCCGCGCGCGCCGGGAATTACTTCCCGTCGGCCATTAGCCATGATTCGCGCCACACCACGCCCTACGGCATCTATGTGGACAAGGCTCTGGGTTCGCGGAAATGGGACACCGACGGCAACGTTTATGTGGACTATTTTGGCGGCCACGGGGCGCTGATGCTGGGGCACCGCAACGGTGAGGTGGAGGCATGCATCCAGGAGGCGCTGGCGGCCGGCACCCATTTCGGTTCGTCCCATCGCTTTGAGGTGGCCTGGGCCGAAGCCGTGCAACGCCTCATGCCATCAGCCGAGCGTATCCGCTTTACCTCGTCCGGGACCGAGGCAACCCTGTTGGCCATGCGTCTGGCGCGGGCCTTCACGGGCAAGAACAGGATTGCCCGTTTCCGCACCCATTTCCACGGCTGGCATGATCATATGGCCTTTGGCGTCGCCAACCATTACGACGGTACACCCACGCCGGGTGTGCTGCCGGAAGTCGCGGCCCAGGTGGTCCTGTTGGATCCGAACGATATTGATGGCGTCGCGGAGGTTTTGGAACGGGATCAGGGAATTTCCGCCGTGATCCTGGAACCGACGGGTGGCGGCGGCGGCATGATACCCCTGGCGCCTGACTTCCTAACCCAGCTGCGGGCGCTGACCGCGCAACATGGCGTCTTGCTGATCATGGACGAAGTCGTGACCGGATTCCGGGTCCATCCCGGCGGCGCCCAAGGTTTGCTGGGGGTGACCCCGGATTTGAGTACCTTGGCCAAGATTCTGGCCGGAGGCCTGCCGGGTGGCGCGGTCGCCGGGCGGGCTGATATTCTCGATCATCTCGATTTCCGGGCGGCGGCGGACCGGAATTTCGAAAAGATCCATCACCCCGGCACCTTCAACGCCAATCCTCTGTCGGCGGCCGCGGGCACCAAAACTTTGGAAATTATTGCCGATAGCGACGCCTGTACCCGGGCCGCGGCCTTTGGGGCCGAACTGCGGTCACGGCTGAACGAAAGCTTTACCCGGGCCGGGGTTGCCTGGGCCGCCTATGGCCAGCCGGCAAGCTTTTTCATCTTCATGAATGGTGCTGGCCTGGCCATTGATCCGCAGAATTTTGATCCCCTGGCGATGCCTTACCAGGATCTCAAGGCCAAGTCGCCGGTACTGCTCAATAAATTGCGTTTGGCATTGCTGATTGGCGGGGTCGATATCAGCGGCTCCGGCGGCGGCGTCATTTCCGCCACCCATGACGGCGATGATCTGGATCACACGGTGGCGGCGTTCGAGCAGGCGGTGACGCTGCTGGCGGCGGAAGAGAACCTGCCGCGTCTTTAGGACGGCGATCGCTTGTGACAGCCATAGGGAGAACGCCATGGGTGAGGATTTCGCAGGTCGCGCCGGGCTTGTGACCGGTGCCGGTTCGGGTATCGGGCGTGCCGCCGCCGTGAAGTTCGCCAGCGAAGGCGCGAAAGTCGTCATTGCCGATGTGGACACGGACGGCAGCGAGGCGACCAAGGCGATGATTGATCAGCTTGGTGGAGAGGCCCTCTGCGTTTGTACGGATGTCACCCGGGCAGCGGACGTGGAGGCGTTGGTGGAAAGAACGGTTGCGGCATATGGCCGGCTGGATTTTGCCTTCAACAATGCCGGTATCGCCGGCGACATCGTGCCCCTGATCGATTATTCCGAGGAACTGTGGGACCGGGTGATCGGCGTCAACCTGAAAGGTGTCTGGCTGTGCATGAAATACGAGATCCGTCAGATGCTGAGTCAGACCCCGGGCGGCGGCGCGATCGTAAATACGGCGTCGGTCATGGGCTTGATCAGCAGCGCCTCGAACCCGGTCGCCTATACGGCCAGCAAGCATGGGGTTATCGGGATCACGAAAAATGCGGCGCTCGGCTATGCCGGCTCTGGAATTCGGGTGAACGCGGTTTGTCCCGGCTACATCATGACGCCCCTGGTGGAAGGCATTCTTGAGCGTCACCCGGAGCGCAAGGCGCAGATCTTGGCCGATCATCCGGTCGGGCGTCTGGGCGTGCCCGAGGAAATTTCAGAGGCCGCCGTCTGGCTGTGCTCGGATGCGGCGTCTTTTGTCAACGGAACCGCAATGACGGTGGACGGCGGCTACGTCGCCCATTGATACCAAGGCGTCGCAACGGCGGGCGTTGGCGCGGCGTGTCTGAAGTGGCTGGCAGACTGCGGCAAATCGTCCGATTCGGGCAATCGGGGCGTTATCCGGTTCTGCTTTGCGTTTGCAAAGTCTATGGTCCGGCCTTTCCGCGACTTTTGTCGGATGGTGTGCAGCGTTTAACCCATGGAACGTTGGCGGCTTAATCGGATCGGCCAATTGGCCATGCCCATCGTCGGCGGCATGGTGTCTCAAACCGTTCTCAATCTGGTCGACACTGCGATGGTCGGCTTCCTGGGAAAGGATGCCCTGGCTGGGGTCGGAACCGCCAGTTTTGCCGCGTTCATGGCGACGGCTCTGGTGATGGGGCTGTCTTCGGGTGTCCAGGCCATGTCGGCCCGACGGATCGGCGAGGGCAGGGCCGACGAGGCGGCGGTGCCGCTGACCGGCGGGCTGGTTTTGGCTTTGGTGATCGGACTGCCGGTGACATTCGCCATGCTGGCCTTTTCATCGACGTTGTTGATGTTGATCAATGATAACCCAGGCGTACTCGCGGCCGGGCTACCCTACTTCGATGCGCGGCTGTTGGGCGTCGTTGCCACTGGCATGAACTTTGCGTTCCGCGGCTATTGGGCCGGGGTCAGCCAAAGTCGCCGCTATCTGCATACATTGTTGGTCATTCAGGTGGCGAACGCGGCGATCAGCTACGTGTTGATTTTTGGCAAGTTTGGCTTTCCCGAATTGGGAACGGAAGGGGCAGGTCTGGGCACGACGATTTCTCTGTTTCTGGGCACCGCCGTGTATTTTGTCCTGGCTTGGAAGGACGCGCGGAAATTTGGCTTTCTCAGCCGTGTCCCGCGTCGGGAAACCATGTTTACCATGCTGCGTCTGGGGCTGCCCAGCGCGGTTCAGGAGTTTCTATTCGCGGCTGGGTTCACCGGCTTTTTCTGGATCGTCGGAAAGATGGGTACGGCAGAAGTCGCTGCCAGCAATGTTTTGATTACCCTGGCCCTGGTGGCCATCCTGCCGGCCGTTGGACTGGGCATGGCGGCGCTGACCCTGGTGGGTGAGGGGCTGGGTCGCAATGATCCGAACGAGGCGTCCCGATGGGCCTGGGACGTGGTCAAGGTTGCGGTGGTGGGCCTCGGCGCGCTGGGGCTTCCCGCTCTACTGGCGCCGGACTTGGTTCTCGCCGGCTTCATCCACGATGGGGAGGTGATCGCCGTGGCGCGGGATCCGCTGCGGCTGATGGGGGCTACCATTGCCGTCGATGGCATCGGGCTGGTCTTGTTGCACGCGCTTCTGGGCGCCGGCGCGGCGCGGCAGGTGATGCTGGTAGCGGTGGGCAGTCAATGGTTGCTGGGTTTGCCGCTGGCCTGGCTGGTCGGGCCATATTTCGGCTTGGGCTTGTTGGCTGTGTGGATAACCCAGTTGGCCTATCGATCACTACAGGCCATGGTGTTCGTTGTTCTATGGCGCCGCCGCGGTTGGACCAGGATCAAGGTATAGCCTTTGCACCAGAGCATGTTTCCTTGAAGCATGCTCAAGATTTTTAAGAATAGAGTAATTAAACCAATTGCTTAGGTCGCGGGAGCGGCGCCGTTTAATTGAAAATTGCGCTACATCAGGCATAATCGGGTTCTGCTTCGCCGCTGCAAAGTCTATGGTTCGGTATGGACCGCGAATAGAAGAGGTTTTCCATGATCCCCAACGCAATGCCCAGCTTTGACTTCGGCCTGGGTGAAACCGCCAATATGATCCGCGACAGCGTGGCGGGCTTTGCCGCCGATAAAATCGCGCCACGGGCGGCCGAGATCGACGCCTCCAACAAGTTTCCCAGGGATCTGTGGCCTCAATTGGGGGAACTTGGGGTTCTCGGCGTCACCGTGGAAGCGGAATATGGCGGCGCCGGCCTGGGTTATCTGGAACATTGCGTGGCGATGGAGGAGATCAGCCGCGCGTCGGCCTCGGTCGGGCTCAGCTATGGCGCTCATTCCAATCTGTGCGTCAATCAGATCCGCCGCCAGGGTACGGCGGCGCAAAAAGGCCGTTATCTGCCGAAACTGATCAGCGGCGAACATGTAGGCGCCCTGGCCATGAGCGAGCCTGGCGCTGGCTCTGATGTGGTCTCCATGCGCCTGCGCGCGGAAAAGCGGGGCGACCAATACATCCTGAACGGCACCAAGATGTGGATCACCAACGGCCCGGAAGCCGATACCCTGGTCGTCTATGCCAAGACTGACCCCGCGGCCGGACCGCGGGGCATTACCGCCTTTCTGATCGAGAAGGGCTTCGCCGGCTTTACGACAGCGCCTAAATTGGACAAGTTGGGCATGCGCGGCTCGGATACCTGCGAATTGGTTTTCGAGGATTGCGCGGTACCGGATGAAAATGTTCTGGGAACGGTGGGCGAGGGCGTCAAGATCTTGATGAGCGGCCTGGACTATGAACGCCTGGTGCTCGCCGCCGGCCCGCTGGGCATCATGCAGGCCTGTATGGATGTGGTCATGCCCTATATCCACGAACGGGAACAGTTCGGCCAGGCGATCGGTGAATTTCAGCTCATGCAGGGCAAGATCGCCGATATGTACACCACTATGAACGCGGCCAGATCCTACGTCTATATGGTGGCGCTGGCCTGTGATCGCGGCGACACCACCCGTGCGGATGCCGCCGGCGCCATTCTATTTGCGGCGGAAAAAGCCACCTGGATGGCATTGGAGGCCGTGCAGGCCCTGGGCGGCAACGGCTATATCAACGAATATCCCACGGGACGCCTGCTGCGCGACGCCAAGCTGTATGAAATCGGCGCCGGCACCTCGGAAATTCGCCGCATGCTGATCGGCCGTGAACTGTTCAAGGACACGGCCTGAGGGCAGTGTATTCCGAGCCTATCCGGCGCGCCCCGGTCCGAAAATCAAATCAGTTTACGCAGCACATGCTGGCGGTTGGAGGTGTAGGGCCGAACCTGCCCGCCCCAGCGGCCCTCTTCCACGGCCGCGGCCCAGGCCGGGCTGTTGAGAACGTCCGGGCTCTCGACCTCATAGATCGCGATATAGTGCGGCAGGCCCTCGCCCGTGACGGCGTGCTCCTGACCGGCCATGCTCAGGGTCGCGGGCACGGTCTTCAGCCGGGAAACGGCGAGCACGCCGGGCACCTTCAGCAGGGCCGGGATATGCTCCTCGTCATAGACTTCGTTGAACAGGTCTTCCTTGTCGGCCGCGACATCCATGCTGACCATGAAGGCGTATTTCGTATTAAAGGGCATTTGTCATCTCCTATTTATATGGGCTCTAGCGATCATAACTGATCTGGTCGGCGGGGATATGGCGCCAGGTGCTGTCCTGTGCCTTTTCCTCCAGATAGTGCGCGCCCATGGAGACCGAGCGCGGGGTCAATAGAAACAGCCGTGTGCTTTGCCAGGCAAAGCCCAGATCCAGGATCACTGCGGCGCTGACCCCATCCAGGTTCATGGGCACCACTTTGCCGCCGCGCTGGGTCGCCAGGGCCGCCTCGATGGCCAGGCCCAGGCGGCAATAGTTGCCATGAGTGCCCTCCGCCCGCGCCACCGCCAGGACCCCCGGCGCCCGCGGGTCGGCGCGGTGCAAGGGGATGCCATAGCCCGGCACCCGTTGCCCCTTTTGTTGGGCATCCGCGACGATCCGCGCGGCTATTTCCGCCAAAGTGGCATCATCGACGTCCCGGTTGTCCGGATCATGCGCCGCCAGTTGCGCGACCATGGTCTGGGCCAGTTGCTCGCCCAAGCCTCCCATGCGGTCGCCAAAGGCCAGTACGCCGCCGCCCACCGCAGCCTGGATCGATGTGCCGTAAGAGGCGAAACAACGGCTGATCATGGATGGTGGCGCAATGCCGTGTTCCATGGAGGCCACCAAGAGCGCATCCAGAACCCGGGCCTGTGCCGGGGTGGGCAGGCTGCCCCGCAACATCAGGAACATCATTTCGGCGAACGAGACCTTGCCAATCAGCTGGCTCAAGGGCTGGCCGCGAACCAGGATCTCCTCTTCGTCCTCGGTGCTGATCACCTCGGAAATCGCGGTATTCCAAGTCGACATGTCTTTTGTGGGCAACGGCTATCCTCCTGATCCGTTCCGTATCCTTCGTTGGACAAAGTGTCAGATTTCAACGGCGAAAGCCAATGTTCGCGTTGCATTTTATGGACGTGAACAAGGTTGTATTCGCCACGCCAATTTGGGAGCATGTGTTCAGGGACGCCGTTTGAGCGGCGCCAGCCGTTTTTGGAGGACAGACTGCCGTGCAAACACTCAGCAAAGAACAGCGCCGCCGTTGGGAGATTGACGGTTATATCCATCTGGAAAGGGTATTTGACGCGGACGAAGTCGCCTTTTTTTGTACTGAGGTGGATAACCTGCGGGCCAAACCGGGCTGGGAACCCACCAACCTGCCCCGTGGACATTACGGCTGGGTGGAGCACGCCAACATGGATACGGAAAGCTTCATGGATCGCCGCGATATCCTGCCCTATCATGCGGCTTTCATCGACCTGATCGACCGCCCCGGCGTCTTCGACCTGGTCGTCGACATCATGGGGCCATACCTGTCGTTCTCCATGTCCCAGGCCATCGTGCGGGCCTCGACGCCGGATTTTCCCGGCTATACCCACACCGATGGCGGCGAGGGGCTGCGCCGGGTCCGGGTGACTGAAACCAGCCGGCCCCTGGCCATGAAGGCGCTATATCTTTTGACCGATGTGACGGCGCCAAACAGCTCCAATTTTACGGTTTTTCCCGGCAGCCACATGCGGCCTTTCCCGGAGCTTGACGAGCCGGTCCCGTCTCCGGATATGCCGGGCGCGGTGCCATTGATGGGCAAGGCGGGGGATTGCTTCCTGTTTCCCCATTCCCTGTGGCATGGGCCGGGACCGAACAGTTCGGGCCGGGCGCGGAAGACATTATTGTATAATTATTGCCAGATGTTCGTGCGCCCCTATGACTTTGCCGTTTCATCCGAGGTGGCGGATCGTTGCACGCCCCGGCAGCGCCGCCTGCTGGGCGATCTAGGCTATGAGTTCCGCCCGGGATCTTATATTTACGTGCCCGAGGATCAGGTCGAGGTAATTTTGAAGCCGTCCTCTTAACCTCGATTTCCGGCGCCGTCCTGCAAAGCGGCGTCGAATTGGAAGACTCCCACACGGCAAGGACGCATCCCCGATGACCAGCAATTTTCAGGCCAAGATCGAAGGTCTGCAATACGACGCCCTGCAGATCCGGCGTAACGTGTGGCGCGCGCTGCATGGGGCGGGATCCGGGCATATGGGCGGATCATCATCGGCGGCGGATTTGCTGGCGGCGCTGTATTTTCATTATTTGCGCCAGCGGCCCGACGAGCCCGAATGGCCTGGCCGCGACCGCTTTGTCCTCTCCAAGGGCCACGCCAATGCCGCGTTGGGTGCCGCCCTGGCCCGCGCCGGCTTCATCGATGACAGCGTGCTGGATCAGTTTTATGCCTACCAGTCCTCCTTCGGCATGCATCCCGATATCAAGATGCCGGGAGTGGAAATGAGTACCGGCGGTTTGGGTCATGGCCTCTCCGTGGGCCTGGGCATGGCCCTTGGCGCGCGAATGCAGAACCTGGATTTTCGCACCTGCGTCATGCTGGGCGATGGGGAATTGCAGGAAGGTTCCAATTGGGAAGGGGCCATGGCGGCCGCGCATCTGCGGCTGTCCAATCTGACGGCGATCCTGGATTATAATAAAGTCCAGCAAAGCGGCCGTGTTGGCGAGATGCTGGCGTTGGAGCCCATGGCCGATAAATGGCTCTCGTTTGGCTGGGCGGTACGGGAAATCGACGGTCATGATATGGGCGCCATTGTCGAAGCCCTGGACGCCCTGCCCTTTGCGCCCGACAAACCGTCAATGATCATTGCCCATACCGTCAAGGGCAAGGGCGTCGGTTTCGCCGAGGATAGCTATCTTTGGCACAATAACCTGGTCACTGATGAGGTCTATGAGCGGGCCTTGAACGAATTGGGGGCACCGGAATGAACGGCGCTCAAACGCCCGAATGGGAACGCCTCGCCGAAAATCAATCGCGCCTGGCGTTTGGTCTGGCGGTCGGAGAATTGGCCCGCCGGGATCGCAGGGTGGTGGCGATTTCCGCCGATACCATTGACTTGTTCGGCCTGCGCGGCTTTCTCGAAGCCAATCCCGACCGCCTGATAGAAGCCGGGATCGCCGAGCAGAACGCCATGGGCATTGCCTCCGGTCTGGCCACGACCGGCATGCGGCCGATCCTGTGCGGCTATGCGCCGTTCATCACCGCGCGTTCCCTGGAGCAATTGCGTAACGATGTCGCCTACGCCAACCAGCGCGTCGTCATTGGGGCGGCCTGTGGCGGCATCGTCCTCGCCATGGCCGGGGGCACCCATCATGCGGTGGAAGACCTCGCCATTATGCGCAACATGCCGAATATGACCGTAATCGTGCCGGCGGATGCCCGGCAGACCTGGCATGCGGCTTTGCAGACGGAGCAACTGGATGGCCCCAGCTATATCCGCCTGGGCGGTAAGTTCGCGGAGCCACCCGTATCGGACAGCGCGGGTGATTTTCGCATTGGCCGGGCTGATTTGATGCGGCCCGGCGGGGACGTCACGGTGATTGCTTGCGGTTGTCTGGTCGCACCGGCTATTGCCGCCGCCGATGCCCTTGCCAAGGCGGGCATCGGCGTTCGGGTTCTGAATATGCACACCATCAAGCCTCTGGACCGGGATGCGGTATTGGCGGCGGCGGCTGAAACCGGCGCTATCGTGACGGCGGAAGAACATCGCATCACCGGCGGCCTCGGCGGCGCCGTGGCCGAAATTCTGGCCCAGGAACAGCCCACCCGGATGCGCATGATCGGCATGCCCGATGAGTTCGCCATTGTCGGCCCCACGGCCAGGGTCCGGGAGCATTATGGCTTGAGCCAGACCGCCATCATGGATGCCTGCCGCGCCCTTTTGGCGTGAGCGCATGTTCGATGTTTTCACGGTTTCCACGGTTTTCGCGACCTTTCTGATCGCCGGCGCCGTCAAGGGCGTTATTGGACTTGGCCTACCGACCGTCAGTCTGGCGCTCCTGACGGCGGCGATCGATTTACCCAGCGCCATGGCTCTGCTGCTGGTGCCATCGTTCATCACCAACCTCTGGCAGGCTTTGGCCGGTGGCCAGGGGCGCGTTATTCTGGCTCGGATCTGGCCGTTTCTTTTGATGGCCACGGCCACGGTCTGGCTGGGAGCCGTCGCGTTGACGCGGGTCGATTTTTCCTGGCTCTCGGCGCTTCTTGGCTTGCTTTTGGTTTCCTACGCGAGCGTTAGTCTGGCCGGCCTGCGGTTCGTGATCAAAGCGGACCGGGAGATATGGATTGGCCTGTTGTTTGGCGGCCTAAATGGTGTGCTGACCGGCATGACGGGCTCGTTTGTCGTGCCGGGCGTGCTCTATCTGCAGGCGATCGGGCTAGGGCGCGACCAATTGATTCAAGCAATGGGAATTTTGTTTACCGCGGCAACCCTGGCCCTTGCCGTCGGCTTGCAGGGAAACAGTCTGCTGACCGTTGAACTTGGAAAATTATCCGCCGCGGCGTTACTGCCCGCATTGACTGGCATGGCAATTGGGCAGCGCATTCGGCGAAAATTGTCGGAACAACTATTCCGGCGGATATTTTTCATCTCTCTTCTTCTGCTGGGCGCCTATATCATGCTCGGCGCCTTCGACGGCTTCACATAAAGCTGCGCTATCGGGAAAAACCGATCAATAAACGGTCGCGTCTGTGGCGAACCCCGGCGCCTGACGCGGCGTGCCCGGTGCTTCGATGGATATGGAAACATGCTCAGACTCTTAAGAATAGAGAAATTGAACCAATTACTTAAGTCGCGATAGCGACTCCGATTAAATGAAAACT
>JAQBYC010000213.1 GCA_027623205.1 Pseudomonadota bacterium
ACTGCCAATACGGAGCCTGAGCTTGACCAAACCGTCAAATCGAGGCTGTCGCATCACCGATCGGGAAGACATCTTTCTTCTGGTAACGGGAAGCTGCTACATTGGCGACCAAGTGAAGGTTATCTGGGGAATGTCGGATAAAATGCCACGGCCTAGATTGCCGCGAGTAGGGCGTGAGGATATGGTGCCGTGGAAAAAGCGGCTCTGGCCCGCCAATAAGGCAAGGGTTAGAGCCGGCTAAGGATGGTCAAATCGAAATGCGGGAATTAGCCGTCGCATTCATAGCAACCATGCTGTTCGTTGCTGGCTCGTCCGCTGCGCGCGCGGTGGTCAATGAAGACGCGGTAGCGGTGGTCATCGGCAATTCGAACTATACCGCGGACCGGATCCCCAAGGTTGAGTATGCTCACCGGGACGCGGCGGCGTTCAAACGTTACCTGATTGAGGTCCTGGGCTACCGCGAGGGTAACATCATCGACCTGCGTGATGCGACGCAGGCGCAAATGGAAGCGGCACTGGGCAACGAGCGCACCCACGAAGGCACGCTGTGGCAGTATGTTCGGGCAGATGCGTCGGATGTAACGGTGTTTTATTCCGGTCATGGGGTGCCTGGATTGAAGAGCAAGCGGGGCTATCTGCTGCCCGTCAACGCTGACCCGAACAAGCCTGAGATCAATGGTTTTCCCGTCGATACGCTGTACGCCAACCTGACCAAACTACCGGCCCGCAGCGTGACGGTCTATCTGGATGCATGTTTTTCAGGCGACAGTCCCAAGGGCATGCTGATCAATGCGACGTCCGGCATTACCATTACGGCCAGGCTACCAAAAAAAACTGCAAATCTGACCATCCTGACCGCTGCTTCAGGTAGCCAAGTCGCCAGCTGGGACACCGAAAATCGGCATGGTCTGTTTACCGAGCATCTGCTGGCGGCGTTATATGGCGCTGCCGACGCCCCGCGTTACGGCGCGGCGGACGGCAACGTGACGTTGGGCGAGGTGAAGAATTATCTGACACGGAATATGAGCTATGCCGCGCGGCGGACCTATGGCCGGGTGCAACAGGCAACTGTCATGGGCAAGCCGGAGATTGTTCTGGCCGCACTGGGTAAGAACCATCCAACGCGGCCCAAAGCGTCTGAAAACACCAGGCAAACTGCCTCGTCGCCATCGCCGTCGGTGCAGGTTGATGAAATTGACGCGAGATATATTGCATTGAAGACGGCGACCGTTCGGGCGCAACCAACGACGACGGCAGCAAAAGTTGGCATGATCTCGGCGGATCAGGGTGTTGACATCACCGGCAAGGTGCAGGGCAAGGATTGGTATCGTGTTGCGCTGGCGGATGGCGGGCAAGGTTATGTCTGGGGACCGCTGCTGTCGGACCGCAAGCCCGCAGCAAAACCAAAGGCAGACACGAAGATTGCGGCGGGCGTTTTTCCCAAACGTTACCGCCCAGGCGACGGCTTCAAGGACTGCGCTGATTGCCCGGAAATGGTGGTGCTGCCGCCGGGCGCATTCCGCATGGGCGACCTGCAGGGCGGCGGTTTTAGTTACGAGAAGCCGGTGCATGATGTGCGGATTGATTATAGCTTTGCCGTTGGCAAGTTCGAGGTGACCCGCGGCGAGTACGCCGCCTTTGTGAATGCCACGGGCCGTGGTTCCGGCGACGGATGTTCCTCCTACACGGGCAGCAAGTGGGAGAAGGGCAGTTCCATAAGCTGGCGTGACCCTGGATACGAGCAGACGGATCGGGACCCGGTTGCCTGCGTGAATTGGGACGATGCGAAAGCCTTTGTATCCTGGCTGAGCGGGAAGACGGGGGAGGGTTATCGGCTTTTGACGGAAACCGAGTGGGAATATGCTGCGCGGGCGGGCAGTGGCTCGAAATACAGTTATGGCAGTGACGAAAGCGGGTTGTGTGCCCATGGTAACGGCGCTGACCAGAGCAGCAGTTTTACCTGGCGGAACCAGACCTGTGACGATGGCTATGGCAACCGCACGGCGCCTGTAGGCCGATACCGGGCTAACAGCTTTGGTCTTCACGATGTTCATGGCAACGTTTGGGAGTGGGTAGAGGATTGCTGGCACGAGAGCTACCAAGGCGCACCGACGGATGGTTCCGCCTGGACCAGCGGTGGCGATTGTTCACACCGTGTTCTCCGCGGCGGCTCTTGGAGCTTCGGTTCCGGGCACCTGCGCGCGGCCAGCCGCGTCAGGAACGGCTCCGGAAGCCGGATCGACGACTACGGCTTCCGCCTTGCCAGGACGCTTTCGCCTTAGCGAAAGCTTACCTCTTGCATCTTTTCTCCTTTACCGCCGAGGGTCTGGGGGCGAAGCCCCCAGCGTCGGACATCCACGCCCGCGCCAAAATGCCCGCCCAACCCTTATGGTGGATTAGGGCGGGTTATTGCCGTAGCATTGGCAAAATGGTCGCCTGGGCGGCGCATGACAATACTTTGGCGGTGAACGGCAACAGGGACACGCCATGATGCGGAGAGGCAGGATGGTTGGCAGGGGGATGGCGCTGTTCGCCGTACTCTCTGCTCTGATACTAGCTTCGGCGCCGGCGTCAGCGGCCAAGCGTGTGGCCCTGGTAATCGGCAACGACAAATACGACACCCTGCCGCCCTTGAACAACGCGGCGACGGATGCGCGCGGCATGGCGGAAAAGCTCCGGGGCCTGGGTTTTGATGTTATCCTGAAACTGAACGCCAGCCACCGAGGCATGGTCCGGGCGCTGGCGGAATTCGAAGGCCAGGCCTCGGCTGCGGATGTGGGCCTGGTATATTATGCCGGACATGGCATCCAGGCCGATGGGGCGAACTACCTGATACCCTCGAACGCGCAAATCGAGGTGGAGGTGGATTTGCGCTCCGAGGGCATGGATTCGCGGGATTTCCTGACCGCCATGAAGAATGCGGGCACCCATCTTAATATCGTGATCCTGGACGCCTGCCGGGATAACCCTTTGCCCAAGCGCGGCCGTTCGGCGGCGCGGGGATTGATGGTGACGGCGGCGCCCTCGGGCATCAAGGGCACGGCGGTGATGTATTCCGCCGCACCGGGGCAGACGGCCCAGGACGGACCCAAGGGCGGAAACGGGGTGTTTACGGGCGCGTTGTTGGCGGCACTGGACCGGCCGGGCTTGAAGCTGGAGGAAGTTTTCAAGCAGACGGCGATCCAGGTGGCCAGCCTGACCAACAACCAGCAGAAGCCGTGGATCAATTCCTCGATCACGGGGGATTTTGTCTTCAATTTGGCCGCCCCGGCGCGTTTAGTTGCACCACCTGTACCCTACGGCGCCAGGCCATCGGGTGGTTCGGCGGAACTGTTGTTCTGGGAGTCCATCAAGGACAGTAATAACCCCAGTGTCTTTAAAGCCTATCTGTCCCAGTATCCTGATGGCAGCTTTGCAACTTTGGCTCGCTTGAAGCTTGATGAGTTTGCGTCCAAGCAGGCGGGATCATTGGCGGCATCGATTGCCCTTGAGCCGATTGAGGCGACGTATGTGGCAGTTCGGAACGCCAATGTCCGGGCGGCGCCCGATGCCGGTGCGGCCAAGGTTGAGACCTTGCGCCAGGGCAGCGAGATATATGTACCGGGCAAGGTGGCGGCGAAGAACTGGCTGGCTGTGGACCGGAACGGCAAGCGCCTGGGCTATGTGTTCGCGAAACTGTTACAGGACAAGGACCCCTTCGATGCGGCCAAGGCGGAGCAGGCGCGCATAAAAGCTGAAGCCGTGGCCCGGGAGGTAGAGGCCGGACGCCAGCGGGAGGCGGCGATCATACCGCCCAAGGTCACGGCGCCAAGGCCCGTAAAACCTGTGGTGGGTATTTATCCGGGACGGC
>JAQBYC010000214.1 GCA_027623205.1 Pseudomonadota bacterium
ACCCACAGGGTACCATTGATGGGTGGCCGGGCCGGGGGAGCGGGCGGCCTGGGCAAGCTTAAAGAGTCTGAGCACATTTGGACCAAATGTGCGCAAGGAGGCGATAATGGGCGGCAAGACGGTGCGGATTGGCTGCGGCAGCGGTTTCTGGGGCGACAGCGCCATGGCCGCGCCGCAACTGGTGCATGGCGGCGGGATCGATTACCTGGTCAGCGACTACCTGGCCGAGGTGACCATGTCGATCCTGGCCAAGGCCCGGGCCAAACGCCCCGATGCCGGGTACGCCACCGATTTCGTCACGGTCACCATGGCCGGCCTGCTGCGCGATATCGCCCGACAGGGCATCAAGGTGGTGAGCAACGCCGGCGGCATCAATCCCCTGGCCTGCCGGGACGCCCTGCAACTGTTGCTGGACGAGGCCGGGGTGACGCTGTCCATCGCCGTGGTGCTGGGCGACGACCTGACCGGCCGGGCCGGCGAATTCCGCGCGGCGGGCGTGCGCGAGATGTTCTCGGGCGCTGCCTTTCCGGCCGAGATCATGAGCGCCAATGCCTATCTGGGCGGCCGGCCCATCGCCGACGCCCTGGACCGGGGCGCCGATATTGTCATCACCGGGCGCTGCGTGGACAGCGCGGTGACCCTGGGGCCGCTGATGCATGAATTCGGCTGGCGCGACGGGGATCTGGACCAGCTCGCCGCCGGGACCTTGGCGGGCCATATCATCGAATGCGGCCCGCAATGCACCGGCGGCCTGTTCACCGACTGGCGCCGCGTGGGCGGTTGGGAAAATATCGGCTATCCGATTGTCGAGGTAGAGCCTGACGGCGGCTTTATCCTGTCCAAGCCCCCCGAAACCGACGGCCTGATCTGTTTCGGCTCGGTCGCCGAACAGCTGCTGTACGAGATCGGCGACCCCGGCGCCTATGTCTGCCCCGACGTGACCTGTGATTTCACCCGGGTGGAAATGGCGGAGGTGGGGGAAAACCTGGTCCGCGTCACGGGCGCCCGGGGCCTGCCGCCGACCGCCACCTACAAGGTTTCCGCCACCTATTCCGACGGCTACCGCAACCAGGCCCTGCTGGTGATTGGCGGGGCGGAGGCGGCGGCCAAGGCCCGGGCCACGGCGGAAACCGTGCTCGCCCGCACCCGCAAAATGTTCGCCGCCCGCAATCTGGGCGACTACAGCGAAACCCGCATCGAATGCGTCGGGGCCGAGGCCATGTTCGGCGCCGCGGGCAATGACGGCAGCCGCGAGGTGGTGATGAAACTGGCGGTGCGCCATGACAGTATGGAGGCGCTGAATATCTTCGCCCGGGAATTCGCCCCCGCCGGCACCTCCATGGCGCCGGGCACCATGGGCTTCGGCGGCGGCCGGCCCAGCCCCGGCCCGGTGGTGGGGATGTTCTCGTTCCTGGTGGAAAAGGCGGCGGTGCCCGTAAGCGTGGTGCTGGGCGAGCAGGCATTCCCCTGTGCGCTGCCGACGGCGGGCGGCTTCACCGTCAGCGCATCGGAAACGACCCGGGCCGTCCCGGCCCAGCCGGTGACCGGCGAGACGGTCTCCGTGCCCCTGATCAAACTGTGTTACGGCCGCAGCGGCGACAAGGGCGACAACGCCAACGTGGGCCTGATCGCCCGGCGGGCGGAATATCTGCCCGTCCTGCGGGCCCAGGTGACCACGGATCGGGTGCGGGCCCATTTTGCTCACGTCTGCCAGGGCGCGGTTGAACGTTACGATCTGCCCGGCATCGGCGGGATGAATTTCGTCCTGCACCAGGCCCTGGGCGGCGGCGGCATGGCCTCCCTCCACACCGACAACCTGGCCAAGGCCTATGCCCAGGTGCTGCTGGCCATGGAAATCGAAGTCCCCGCCGCCTGGGCCGCGGAGCTGGCGGCGGCGTAGCTTGGGAGGCCGCGATGCGCCGGGTTGACGGCGCCCCGCTTTTTCCAGTGTCGTATGCGCCTCTTCTGATTACGACAAATCCATATTGTGAGTACAGGCATACAAGAATGAAATGTGGACGCCATATTACGCTGTGCCTACAATATGGCCTATTATCGAAGCTCATATTCTAAGTAGCTCGCAACTGAGAATACGATACATAGGCGCATGGCATGGTAGTTGAGAGAACATCCGGGCGTTACGTTCGCCAAGCAGCGGGCTACCGCGCGTTCATCCCGGCGCCGCTTCCGCCCATTCCGGGGATTGAGATCGACGCAGAGATGCAGGCGTTACTCTCGCGGGCCGATCGGGCGCTCGGGCGGCTCGATGGATCGATACAAACGCTGCCGAACCCCGGACTGTTTGTCTTCATGTATGTGCGCAAGGAAGCTGTTCTCTCCAGCCAGATTGAAGGAACACAAGCATCGATCAATGATCTGTTGGAGGTCGAAGCACGGGTATTTGACCCCAAGCACCCCAAGGATGTCGGCGAAGTTCTCAACTATGTCCTGGCCATGAACCATGGCATGGAGCGGCTGGAAACCCTACCCCTGTCGTTGCGTCTGCTACGTGAAATTCATGAACGGCTCATGCAAGGTGTCCGGGGCAACGAAATGAAGCCCGGAGAGTTCAGAACGTCACAGAACTGGATCGGACCACAAGGCGGCGCCCTCATGGATGCCAGTTATGTACCACCCCCGCATGGCGAGTTGCTGAACCACCTTGGGGCGTTCGAGACATTCCTGCATGTCGACATCGATATGCCGCCGTTGATCAAGATTGGCCTGGCCCATGCTCAGTTCGAGACCATACATCCGTTCCTGGATGGCAACGGACGCGTAGGGCGCCTACTGATCACCTTTCTACTCTGCCAGCAGGAAATCCTGACCAAGCCGGTGCTCTATATTTCCCATTACCTCAAAGGCCACCGACAGCGTTATTATGAACTTTTACAAGGCACGCGTGACAACGGCGATTGGGAAGCGTGGTTGAAGTTCTTCCTTGCCGGTGTGTCGGACGTATCCAATGAAGCGACCGAGACGGCGCGGCGCATCGTCAACCTGCGGGAAGGCCATCGTCAATTGATCGCTCGGAAGTTTGGGCGGACAGCCGGCAACGCCTTCACCACACTGGAACACTTGTACAGGCACCCGATCATCACCGTGAACGAAGTGGCGGAACTTCTTGGTACGACATATCAGTCGGCAAACAACCTGATGGCGAAATTCCACGAGGAACAGTTGGTCCAGGAAGTTACGGGGCACGCACGCAATCGACGGTTCAGCTATAGTTCCTTCATCCGGTTGTTCTCTGATGGGGGCGAAGAGGCAGAGGATTGACGCAGCACTCTTATCTGGTTGGGCGCCGGTTGGCGGCCTGGCGGCGGAGGAAATCAAACTGCAGGCAACGGCCACCTGGGAATGTAAGGGCAACCTGTTTCTGGTGGGCGACGATCAGGCGCTGTCCGTCGCGACGTCAAGGGCGCCCTGAATGCGGCGCCGCTGCCGTGCCCGGCATGATAAACATCGATTTCAAATCGAACCAGACCAAGGGCGAAGGCCGCTGCACCGCCGGCGGCGCCGTACAGGCCAACCGGGCCTCCGGCGCGGTAACCTCCATCGGCATGGGCCTGGAGGCGTTTCCGGATTTGACCCTGAAGCCGCCCTAAGGCGACCCTCTTAAAACCATCGCGTCGGGGCCGTGGTTTTTCGTCTGCGCGGGCGCCCGGCGTATCCCCTGCATTCGCAAAATAGTTTATAATATCGGCCGCAAGCAGCGGATAGCGGCGCAGGACGGGGCGATCTAGAAAGGGCGTATCGATGACCCATACAGGAGTTGACGCCATGACCGATCACAGCCGTTGGCAGGCCGTACAGGGGCGCGACGGCGCCGCCG
>JAQBYC010000215.1 GCA_027623205.1 Pseudomonadota bacterium
CCTTCTTCGCGCTCAAACCGAAACAATTCAGCAGGCCTGCCGGGACAATAAAATCTGGGCCGTGGTCGGCTCAACCCATTCTTTTAATACGGCGGAGCGCCCTACCAACTGCGTCTATATCTTCGACGATGGAGGCAGTATCGTTAGCCGCTATGACAAGCGCCGGTGTTCGGAAAGCGATTTATACAATTATACGCCGGGCGGCGCCCCCGTTATGTTCGAGTTGAAGGGCGTGCCGTGTGGCGTGGCCATCTGTCTTGAGTCGTCGTTTCCCGATATTTTCATGGATTACGCCATTGCCGGCGTTGATTTGTTGTTCCTTTCGACATACTGGGCAGGTGGCCAAGGCAACTCAATCCACACCCACACCATTCCGCAAACCATCCAGGGTTATGCCTTTACCACCAACCTGTTTATCAGCGTCAGCAATGCGTCGTCGCCGGTTCAGGCCTTCCCAAGCTTTTGGGCTCGGCGCAGCGGCCGCACTGGCGACAAATGCCGCCGCAATGTGACCGGCATTATCTTGAGTGCGATTATGGATGAGCCCGAAAAAGACGAGCTATACAGCTTTATTCGACGGTTCAGAAAAGGCTGCAAGGACGGGTCGTTCTATGAAAAACATCTAACAACAAATCCGTGTGTGGAGGACCGGCAGACGCTTGGCGCGGGTTTGGAATGACATGCCGATCCGGCGCTTTCTTGGCTAACGCGCCATAAATTGCGTGCCAATTACGTCTTTTAGGATCGATCTGAGTACATCGGGTCGCTCCAGCGGCACGTAATGGCCGCATGAAGGAACGACATGAAGACTACCTTGCTGCGCGGAGGCCGCGAGCTCAGCGCTCGCTTTTGGGCCGGGCGCAACGTCATCTTCGCCGGTAACAACAATTATGGGGCTTTGGCATTCCGAAACGAGCCGATCGCGGGTTTGTCGACTGTGGAACGCCGTCACACCGCGGGCAATATCTTGGGAGCGTTGGCTAAGGGCTGTTTTCTTCGCAGCCTCAACTACCCCCGGATCGGCAGAGTTAGAAAACAACGGTGCCCAATATCTCGCCCACGCCTGATCAATTCCCTTGCTTTCGATGAGATCAAGAGCTGAAGCATGCAAACTTCGGTCGGGACGGTGTTTGGCCTTGGTGCCAATGAGAACCAAGGCGGCAACTCGTTCTGGCGCGATAGCTGCCACTTCCAGAGCGCACGACCCGCCAATTGAGCAACCGACCACGACCAATTGATCATTTGTCGCTAGCCGGAGAACCTCGGCTGCCCACGCTTCAACTGTGTTACCCAATCCGTATAGAGTCGGTGCGTACGTAGGTCCGGGAAACAGGTCCATTTGATTGGCCCACATCGAACCATCGAGAGGGAGCGCATGGAGTAGGAGTAGTCCAAGTTTTTCGGTCGGGGGTACGTCTTTTTCGTTCATCGAGTTAGAGCGAATATTATTGGCGCGGGAATTCATACGACTGTTATACCAATCAGCGGTGATTGAGACTCATTTAGGGGATTCCTGAATCGGGGTTTTTGTGATTCATCATGGCAAACGGAAGGAGGTTTGCCATGGGTTCATCGATACCGCTTCGGTCAGACTATGATGGGGTGACGCTTCGGCGGCTTGCGAAGGCTTCGGGAGATGCGAACCAGACGCGTCGGCTGTTGGCGCTGGCGGAGATTTATGACGGCGGTGCTCGCACGGATGCGGCCCGGATTGGCAATGTCGGGCTTCAGGTGATCCGTGATTGGGTGTTACGGTTCAACAATTCAGGTCCTGCGGGTCTGATCGACCGCAAGGCGCCGGGCCAGTCGCCCAAGCTCAATGACGATCAACGCGAGGCGCTTGCCCGGCTGGTCGAGGACGGGCCGATCCCGGCGATCCATGGCGTGGTGCGCTGGCGTCTGAGGGACTTGGCGCACTGGATATGGGAGGAATTCCGCATCTCGCTGGACGAGACCACCGTGGGCCGGGAGCTCAAGGCGCTGGGGTTCCGCAAGATCACCGCCCGTCCGCGTCATTATGCGCAGAACGAACTGGCCATCTACGATTTTAAAAAAACTTCCCCTCCGAACTGGAAGAGATCCGCAAAAGCCTACCGGTCGATACCAACATAGAGCTCTGGTGGCAAGACGAAGCCAGGATCGGTCAAAAGAACAAGATCACGCGCCGCTGGGCGCCACGAGGAACCCGGCCCCGGGCGCCCAAGGATCAACGCACGACATCAGCCTATATCTTCGGCGCCATCTGTCCCGAGCGCGGTGTCGGCGCGGCCCTCGTCCTGCCCCGCTGCAACACTCAGGCCATGCAATGGCATCTCGATGAAATCTCGTCCCAGGTGACACCGGGCGCCCACGCCGTCCTCATCCTCGATCAGGCCGGATGGCATACCACCGGCAAGCTTGCTATCCCGCCCAACATCACGCTGCTCCCCTTGCCGCCAAGATCACCCGAGCTGAACCCCGTGGAAAACATATGGCAGTTCATGCGCGACAACTGGCTATCCAACCGCGTTTTCAAATCCTACGACGATATTGTCGCCCTATGCTGCGAAGCCTGGAACAACCTCATCGACCAACCATGGAAAATCATGTCAATCGGACAGCGTCAATGGGCACATCGGTTCTGATTTATGCAGGTTGGTATAAGGTTCGTAAGGGAAAGGTCGGCGGTTTTACGGATTACCTGAACAAAGACGACAGGGCCTATATCGATTCCTACCTGCATCAGAATTTAGACAGGTATTTTGAATATTATTTGTAGCATCGGTACCTGAGCACTATCCATTATTACGGCGAACCGTTTGTTCGGGCAGGGCCGCCCGTAAAGGCCGTCAGTGACGCGCCAACAGGGTTCCGTGGCCGTCGAGGCGGTCGGTGATTCCATGGCTGCGAAGCGCCAGCCAGTATGTCGCCGTGTTGACCGCGATGACCGGCTTACCGTGGCGCGCCTCCAGTTCGGTGGCAAAGCCAGCGCAGGCCAGATTAGTACCGATCTGCACGAGCACCTCAATGTCGGCGGCATCGACCCGCGTGAATGCGTCGCGCACATCCGCCTCGCTGATTTGCGCCGTGCCGACCAGGCGGTCGCGCGCGCTGGACAGGCCGGCAACGCCGGCGAAGGAGAAGCCGCGCGCGGTGAAAAATTCCTCGACGTTGCGGTCTTCCGACGGCAGATAGGGCGTGACGATACCAATCCGCTTCGCGCCGAGTGCCTTCAGCGCGTCGGGCACCGCGTCGGACGCCATCGTTGTCGGGCGGCCGCCGACGGCGTTCTCGACGAAGGCGCGTAGCTGCGACGCCGCAATGATGCCGTCGGGCAGAAACTCAGACGTGTAGCCGACGATGATCCGATCGGGTTGGCAGGCGAGCGTGAGGTCGACCGTCGGCCGCATCAGGTCGAACAAATTGTCCAGGGTGTCGGGTCTGCCGGGCAAGGGAAAGCGAAAGGTCTGATTAGAGACGCCGGGCGGGCGCAGCGCCGCCATGTCGGGTTCAGCGATCGAATTGGTTGCCGGCAGCACAACAGAAAACACGGCGCGCAGGCCAAGAGCGTCAGTCATGGTTGGAGCTCCTTCATTATTCATGCCGCTGGGTTTGGTTCGGAATCCTGTGTGCCCTGATTACGCCGGCACTTCTCAGTTTAGCCAGATTCAGACATTATTGCGTGGCAAGTTCGACCACTGCCCTCTCGTTAACACCCTCGTGTATGCGGCGGTGACAAATTAGACCACGGAAGCGGGGGATTTTCCTTCCGCGGGC
>JAQBYC010000071.1 GCA_027623205.1 Pseudomonadota bacterium
CCTCTCCGCGAGAGCGATTTTCAATCAATTGGATTCGCTTTAGCGATACAAGTGATTGGTTCAATTGCTCTTTTCATAAGAGTCCGAGCATGTTTAGAAGAAACATGCTCTAGCGTCGTCGCGTGCCTCACCGGGCCTGGGCAAGATCCCGGCCCGGCGAGGATCCGTGGTTTGGTCGCCTTAGACCGGATCCCAGCTAAACACATCCTGGCTACGGTCGAGAGGCATGAAACTTGCTTTCATGGCCGGCAGGGCGTGTTCGGCGATCGTCTCCGGCGTCCAGCCGTCAGTCCGTTGCACCGAGCGGATCGGCCGCGGCTGATTGAACAGGAAGATTTCGTTGTGCCGCACGCCAAAGATCTGTCCGGTGACCTCCGCCGCGGCCGCGGACAGCAGGAACACCGCCATAGGTGCAATCTTGGCCGGTGTCATGGCCTTGATCTTTTCGACACGGGCTGCCTGGGCCTCGTCGGCAATGGGGATGGTGCCGATCAGGCGGCTCCAGGCAAAGGGCGAGATGCAGTTGGAGCGGACGCCAAAGCGCGACATATCCAGCGCCAGGGACTTGGACAATCCGACGATGCCCAGCTTGGCGGCGGCGTAGTTGGCCTGGCCGAAGTTGCCCACCAAGCCCGAGGTGGAGGTCATGTTAACGAAGGCGCCGCTTTGCTGTTCGCGAAAATGCGTCGCGGCGGCGCGGGCCACGTTGAAGCTGCCTTTCAAATGCACGGCGATGACAATATCCCATTCTTCCTCGGTCATTTTGTGGAAAATGACGTCGCGGAGAATACCGGCGTTGTTGACGACGCCGTCGATCCGGCCATAGGTATCCACGGCCTGTTGCACCATGGCCTCGGCCGCGGCGAAGTCGGCGACGGAGCCATAATTGGCGGCCGCCTCGCCGCCCGCCGCCTTGATGTCGCCCACGACTTCCATGGCCGGGGTCCTGTCCGCGCCTTCGCCGTCGGCCTCGCCGCCCAGATCGTTGACGATCACCTTGGCGCCTTGGCTGGCCGCCAATAGGGCGATGTCACGGCCGACGCCGCGGCCGGCGCCCGTTACCAGAATAACCTTGTCTTGCAGCATTTTGCCGGCGTTGATTTGCTCTGTCATGACCTGTCTTGTCCTCCATGGTGCGCATTATTGCACATCGTTGCTGTTGCTTTTCAGTTCGGGAGTCGCAACATACACCCACCAACCGGAGAGGCAAGTATGGGCGGCAGCGGGCGTGCAGGACAATGGCCGCGCCCCTTTTTTCCGCCATGCATGGATTTGCCGAAAGGCTGCGGCTAAACTCTCGCCATGATTATCAAATAGAAAACCGGGAGCTTTACATGGGGCGCAAAGTTCTACTGATCACCACGGACCAGCAGCGCCATGATGCGCTGGGCTGCACGGGCGGCAAGGTGGCGCGGACGCCGGCCATCGACCGCCTGGCGGCGGACGGGCTGAATTACCGTCAGGCGCGCAACCAGAACACCGTCTGCATGCCCGCACGCGCGACCATTTTGACCGGGCAATATATCCGCAGCCATGGCGTAACATCGAACGGCATCCCGTTGCCCCAGGACGCACCCAATCTGGCGGCATATCTGCGCCAGCACGGGTATCGCACGGCGCTGCTGGGCAAGGCGCATTTCGAACCTGCCTCGCACACCGACTATTTCGAGAACTGGGCTGCCAGCCGTGGCGAGACGGGCCCCCACCGCGGCTTCGACCGGATGGAGCTGTGCGGCCATACCGGCCGCCCCGGCCGCAGCCTGACCCACTATCCGCGCTGGCTGCGGGACAATTATCCTGGCGAAGTCGAAGGCTTTCACGAATATACCGCTGCTGGCGGACCCAGTGGGCGCGGCGGGGGCGACAGCCTGGCGCCGCAGGTCTGGCATAATCCGATCCCCCGGGGGCATTACCACACGGACTGGACGGCCGAGCGCACCATCGCCTTTCTGGATTCCCTGGACGCCGGCGCGGACTGGTTCGTCTGGATGAGCTTTCCCGATCCGCATCATCCCTGGGATCCACCGCAAAGTGAACTCAAACGTGTTGACTGGCGGGATCTGGCGTTGCCGGCGGGCTATCCCGGTTCGTCCGAGCGGACGGCGGAGATCCTGCGCGGTAAGCCGCGCCACTGGCTGGAATGGTATGAAGGGCGCGGACAGTTTAACTTCGAAGTTCCCCCCCACTTCGTGCCCGCGCAATTGACGCCGGACCAGATCCGCGAAGTCAACGCCATGGTGCATGTCGAGAACGAATTGATCGACGAGGCCGTGGACCGGGTCGTGCGCCATATTGAAGCGCTTGGCTGGGGCGCGGACACGGATGTCTTCTACACCACCGATCATGGCGAGTTTCAGGGCGATTTCGGCATGCTGTTCAAGGGTCCCTATCATGTGGACGCGCTGATGCGGCTGCCATTCATTTGGCGTCCGGCGCCAAGCGCGGCGATCACCCCGGCGGAGATCCATGCGCCGGTCGGGCATGTCGATCTGGCACCGACAATTTGTGCGCTCGCCGGTCTGGCGGTTCCCGACTGGATGCAGGGCGCGCCATTGCCCACGCGAGAGGAAGCCGCTGCCGGGCATGAACGAACGATTACCGAATGGCAGGACGGTTTCGCGGGCAAGGACATCGTCATGCGCACGCTGTACCGCGGCGGCCATATCTGTACGGTCTACGAAAAGACCAATTATTACGACAGCGATGACGTGGGCGAACTCTACGACCTGTCCGAGGACCCCCAGCAATGGCGCAACCTGTGGCACGATGCCGCGCGCCAGTCGTTGAAATCGGACCTCATCGCCGACCTTTATGACAATCTGCCTCCCGGCCGGGCCGAACCGCTGGAAAAGGTCGCCCAGGTTTAACCGGTGATCCCGCCGTGCCGGAGAGTACCGACATTCGACTGCGAACCCAGGAGACCTAAATGGCTGTGAATACAGGGCAAACATCTCCGGACGACGATTGGCTCGCCAGGCTTGAGGAGCCGATCCTGGAGCCGGCGCTCGCCATCGTCGATCCGCACCATCACCTTTGGCTGCGCAACGGCCACACTTATCTGATGCCGGAGCTGGCCGCCGATCTCGCGAGCGGCCACAACATTGTTGCCACCGTCTTTGCGGAATGCCATTCCATGTACCGGCAGGAGGGTCCCGCGGCGGAACGCGCCCTCGGCGAAACGGAATTCGTGGCTGGCCAGGCTGCGATGAGCGCCGGCGGCCAGTTCGGCGCGGCCCGGGCCTGTGCGGCCATGTTCGGCAACGTGGACATGACCTTGGGCGCCGCCGTCGAGCCCCTGCTGGTGCGGCATATAGAGACTTCCGGGGGCCGCTTTCGGGGTGTGAGATACGCCACCGGATGGGATGCGGACGACCGCATTCACAACGTCGCCCCGTCTCCCCGCATGCTGGCCGACGGCCGCGTCAGGCAGGCGGCGGCGGTGTTGGCGGCCATGAACCTCAGCTTTGACTGCTGGCTCTACCATCCGCAGCTAGACGAAGTCGCTGAACTGGCGGATGCTTTCCCCGATCTGACCATCGTTCTCAACCACGTCGGCAGTCCCATCCTCGGCGGCCCCTATCGGGAAAATAGGGCAGCGGTGTTCGAAGACTGGCGCGCCCGCATTCGCCGCGTCGCCGAACGCCGGAATGTCTACGTCAAACTCGGCGCTCTGCCCATCCGCATGCCTGGTTTCGACGGTGATCGCAGCCTGCCCCCGGGCTCGGAAGAAGTGGCGGCAGCCTGGCGCCCCTGGATCGAAACCTGCATCGAGGCCTTCGGCGCGCCCCGCGCCATGTTCGAATCCAATTTCCCCGTGCAGAAACGCTGGTGCAGCTACCAAATTTGCTGGAACGCCTTTAAACGACTGGCCGCCGATGCAACGGCGGCGGAGACCCACGATCTGTTCGCCGGTGCGGCGGCACGGGCGTATCGGATGGAGGGCGCGGCCGGCGACCCACAAACGATCCGAGGCTGACGCAACCGCAACGAAGACGCTTCGGTCCCGTTTGTTTTGCGTGGCGTGGCTTTAAAGCCTGTTGCCTCGAAACAGGCTCGGACTCTTAAGAATAGAGCAATTGAACCATTCATTTAAGTCGCGAGAGCGACTCCGATTAAATGAAAACTGCTCTAACGGCCCTTGACACGGTGCAACCACCAGGAGTCTTCGTTGAGGGAGATGATCGGCTGATAGTGGCTGATCGCCTTTGCCTGTACCGTGTGCTTTATCTGGTTGTCCAATATGGCAATGCCGCTCTCGGTATAGACCGCCAATACGGCGTGAGGGATCCGCAGGTTCAGATCCTGCAGTATCACGATGCGCATGTTGCGGGCGTCCACGCCAAGCCGTTTCAAGGTTAGAAATTTGGCGATGGCGTAATCTTCACAATCGCCATATTTGGCTAAAAACTGGCCTGGCGTCGCCCAATAATCGCGCACGCCCCAATTTATGGAATCAACCGTATAACGGGCCTGGTTCATGTATGTGTTGACTGCATCCAACTGGCTTGCCAGGTCGCGGCCCTTTAGTTGATCGATTAATTCAGCCCAACGCTTGGCGTGGCACCTGTTATAGAGCCTTGACGTGCAAATGCCCGGTTTGGCGCCCGCATCGGCAAAATAACGTTCCAGCATACCGGTCCATTTTGGAAAGGGACGATGATTGTCGACGCGGGTTTCTGCCGTGTCGAACAAGGCTGGCAGGGAACCGGCCGTGGCGGGGCGGCCCGATGTCAGTGCCAGGACAGGCACAAGCGCCGTGATCAAGATCCAGAATCGAATGTTCATGCCGCCGGTATCCACCCGCTCGCTCGAATCCTCCGAAATTAACACATCCACCGCAAAAAATACACAGATCCGGCAGGGTAGGGTGGACCGGCGATGGTCAAGGGCCGGCATCCCATGCCGCTATTCTGCCCAACTTGACCTTGGTCATTTTCGGCGGTCCGTTTTCGGGTCACCGTATTCGTGAAGCGTTGCAAGGGCGCCAACGGCGGCAATTCGCGCCGTCCTTGGGCGGCGTACAAGATTCGCGATGTTTCGCTTGGACAGGGGAGGCCGTGAGATCAAGACAATCGACCTGATTGCGTTCGCATCGGATCCGGCGCTGGCCGTGGATGACGATATGCGGGTGATCGGATGGAACCCCGGCGTGGAACAATTGTTGGGGTATTCGCCCGCGGAAGCCCTTGGGCAGCATTGCAGCAAGGTATTCCAGGCCTTTTATCCAACTGGTGAGCCGCTGTGTTCAATGCTGTGCGAAGGCCGTTCGTGCATGGCCATGGGCGAGAAATGGGGCCTTGCCGCCTGCCGGATCCGCCATAAAACCGGCGAGATGATTACCGCCGGCATCAGCACGTTGATACTGCCGCCCGAAGCCAGGGAGAAGAATGACGGCGATGCGGCGGCAGTGATTTTTCTTCGCGTCACGGAGGGTGCGGTCAGCAATGTGCCGGTCACATCATCCCTGCGTATTTTCACCCTGGGACAATTCGGCTTGGCCGTCGCCGGCAAGGGTTTGCAGGTCGAAGGCTGGAAGCGCAAACAGGCGGCGGTGGTATTGAAATGCCTGGCCAATCAACTGGGCCGGCCTGTCCACCGCGAACGCCTGATCGAATGGCTGTGGCCGGAGGCGGATGGGGAGCGTGCCTGGGAACGGCTGAAAGTGACGGTTTCATATCTGCGGGCCAAGTTGCGCGCCGGCGGCGCGATGGACGAAACCATCGAAACCGTTGGCCAGTCATATTTATTGCGGCGCGACGCGGTCTGGGTTGACGCGGACATGTTTGGCACCCTGGTCGTGGCGGGCCGGGACCTGCTGAAGCAGGGCAATTCCGGCGAGGCGCGGGTCCGTTTCGAAGAAGCTCAGAGCCTCTACCGCGGCGACTATCTTGAAGACGAGCTCTACGCCGAATGGTGCGCCGAGGAACGCGTGCGGCTGCGCGAGATCTATCTGGAGCTATTGGCGGGCATGGCGACATGTTATGCCGAGGCCGGCCTTTACCTGGAGGCTTCGGAAGTCTGCCGCACGGCACTGACGAATGATCCCTGCCGCGAGAGTTTCCTTCGCGCTTTGTTGGCAAACCTAGTCAATCTCGACCGGCCCGACGCAGCCGAGGCGGAGTTCTTGGCATGGCGGCGCTGCCTTGTAGACGAATATGGCCTCCAACCGACCCGCGAAACCCTACAGGTCTACCAGCGGCTGGTTGGGGGCCGGAATGGTTGAAATCATTGGATTACGGGGATTATTCCTGTGTTACCGGTGTGTAACCGGTACGTGGTTTGCTGCCCCTGGGCCTGCCCAATCGGGGCGGGACAAGCATATGTGATGGCAATTGCGGAATGGTTGAGCCGGGTACTCCGGGATCGTTTGTGGCACGTATCTGGTTGGAAGGGGAACCAGGAAACAACCCCACTTGGCGTGGACATATTCGCCATGTTCAAGGGGAAGAGGAAAGTTATTTCGAGAACCTTTCGGAGATGAGAGCGTTTTTGGAGCGGGTTGGAGGTGTTCCCCTGCCGGTCAATAACAGCGGGAAACGGACGGATAACGGATGACCAGATGGCCGGAACAGTCTCGGAGAGCGTTTTTCGGTGCAGCCGTACCTTTTGAGAGGTTTAGCGATGAATAGAAATATAACGTCAAAAATAGCCTGGTGCATCGCCGTGGCGGTCAGTGCCGCGGTCGTCGCGACCCCGGCTTTGGCGGCCGATTTTGGCCCCGTAGAAGCAATGAAGGTCGACGCCAAGAAAGCGGCGCTGGGCAAGCGGTTGTTTTTTGATCCCCGACTATCCGGTGATGCCGCGATCAGCTGCTCCACCTGTCATATTCCGCAGAAAGGGTTCAGCGACGGCTTGGCGCTTTCCAAGGCCTATCCCGGTTCCGATGGTTTCCGCAATACGCCGACCCTGATTAATGCCGCGCAAAAGGCGGCGTGGTTCCATGATGGGCGGATCGGCACCAACTTGAACGATGTAACCCGCGAATCCATCACCGAGACCTACTCGATGAATATGGACATGCGTCTGATGCAGGAGCGGGTCAAGCAGGATCCGATCTATGTAAGGATGTTCAAGGATGCCGGATACGGCGAACCCTCCAACGGCTCGATCCGTAACGCGATCCCCGAATATTTGAAAACCCTGACCTCCCGCGGCGCGCCCTTTGATACTGGCAAGCTGTCCAGCGCCGCCCAGCGCGGCTTTGATTTGTTCAAGGGCAAGGCCGGCTGTGCGCAATGCCATTCCGGGCCCAGGTTCACGGACGACATGGCGCACAATACCGGGGTGCCCGAAAATCCGGATATCTGGTCGGACCCCATGCGGCATATAACCTTTGTGACGTTCGCCAAATTCCAGGGCATAGAAAGCTACATGAACATCCGCCGCGATGTTGGGGCTCATATCCGAATTCCAAAGGTGGATGGTTCGAACATCGGCAAGTTCATGACGCCGACGTTGCGCGAGCTAAACCAAACGGCGCCATACATGCACAACGGCACCAGCAAAACCTTGGCGGACGTCGTCGTCTTTTACAACCAGGGCGGCGGCAAGGATGTCAACAAGGATCCGCTTATCAAGCCTCTGGGATTGAGCCGGGAAGAGCGGGACAATCTGGTCGCTTTCCTCGAGTCCCTGTCGGGTGACCCCCTGATCGGGCCGGAGCACGTCTGGAAAGACAAGATCAACGTTAATTATGTCGTGATTGACGATTGGCTGAAGCAGAGGAATTAGGAGCAGTGCTATGACAATGGCTAAAACACTATCTCTCGCGATTGTTGCGACCTCCGTCAGCCTTGCGGCGATAGGATTGGCATCGCCCGCGTCGGCCGATATGAAACCGGCGTTGGCCGCCCTCGGACCGCCACCGGTGCCGGCGGACAACCTGCAGACACCGGAGAAGATCGAACTGGGCAAGTTGCTGTTCTTCGATTCGCGGATCGGCGGCGATGCGTCCGTTTCCTGTGCTGATTGCCACATGTCGAAACAGGGCTGGGGCTTCAACGATCCCATTTCACGGGGTTATCCGGGTGTCATTCACTGGCGCAATAGTCAGACGGTGATAAATTCCGCCTATCTCGGTAAGCTGTTCTGGACTGGTTCGGCAAAGTCGCTGGAGAACCAGGCGCCCGCCGCGGCGCTCGGCGCGGTGTCGGGCAACGGCGAACGGGACATGGTCGAGGCGCGGCTCGCCTTCATTCCCGAGTACGTCAAGCGCTTCAATCAGGTGTTTGGCGATGATTGGCCCAAGGTCAACAACGTCTGGAAGGCCATGGCCGCATTCGAGCGGACCCTGATCCACGACAACACGCCGTTCGATAAATATATGCGCGGCGACAAGGGCGCGCTAAATGCGCAACAGGTGCGCGGCCTGGAGCTTTTCCAGGGCAAGGCCAACTGCATCGAATGCCACAACGGCCCGCTGCTGACGGATCAGAAATACTACAACTTGGGCCTTCCCAGGGCCGAGGATTGGTCGACGTCCGGTCTGGCCCAGATCACTTTCCGCTACGAACAGTATGCCAAGGGCGTAACGGAGGAGATGTACCGCAAAATCAAGGATGACGCGGGGCTCTATTACAGAACCAAGGAGAAATCCGACATGGGTAAATTCCGCACACCGCCGCTACGCTACACCGCCTACACCGCGCCCTTCATGCACAACGGCGCGTTCTTCGATTTCGGCGAAGTTGTGGACTTTTACAATAGTGGCGGCGGCAGCAATGAATTCACCGACGGCACCATGGCGGCAAACAAGACGAAACTGCTGAAACCGCTTGGCCTGACGGACGGGGAGAAGGAAGACCTGATGGCCTTCCTCGATTCCCTAAGCGGCCCTGAGATCAAGATGTTGACGCCGAAACTGCCACCTTACGCACCTTTGCCGGCTATGGCGAACTGACGGGGAACCAAAAGATGACAAACCAGATAAAAAGAGCTGAAATCGACGCGCCGCGGCTGCCGTCGAAGAAGGATCACCCAGCCGGAAAATGCCTGATGTCACGCCGCAAGATGCTGTTTTCATCCGGGCTGGCGACGGCGACAGTCATGGTCTCGGTCAACGCCGGCGCAGCGGCGGCCAAGGTGCCGGCCATGGTAACCACCTACCCCCGCAAGAAAATCGGCAGCCTGAGCGCCCTGAAAGTCGACCAGCCCCTGGGTTTCAAATACCCCGATGAAGGTGCCTATGCGCAATCCATGCTGGTCAAACTGGGCACCGAGGCGGGCGGCGGCATCGGGCCGCACAGGGACGTGGTTGCCTTCAATTATTTCTGCACCCATCAGGGCGGCGATCTGTCGGGCACCTATAAGGGCGATACCAAGTCGTTGGGCGCCTGCCCGCTGCATCTTTCAACCTACGACCTGACCCGGCACGGCATTCTTATTTCCGGACAGGCTTATCAAAGCCTGCCCCAGGTGCTGCTCGAACTGCAGGGGGACGATATTTATGCCGTCGGCGTGTTCGGCCTGATCTTCGGCCGCTACGACAATTTGCAAGGATAGGGAGATACAGCGATGTCTACGCCATATTACATTCCAGAAACCAACGTTCCTCTCCCGCCCAAGGGCGCGGATGTCATCACCACGGCCTGCGACTATTGCATCGTCGCCTGTGGTTACAAGGTTTACCGCTGGCCGGTGGCGGGCGGACGTGATGGCGGCCCGAAGGCGGAACAGAATGCCTTTGGGGCCAATTTCCCTGTCGAAGCGTTGGGCCCCTGGGTGGCGCCCAACCAGCACAACATCGTACTGCATGAAGGTGTGCCGAACCACGTCGTGATCATCCCCGACAAAGACACTAAGTTTGTCAATACGGACGGTGACTCCTCTCTCCGCGGCGGTTGCATTGCGCAGAAATGCTATAATCCGCAAAAACCCACCCGGGATCGGTTGAAATCGCCAATGATGCGGATCTACGGTATCCTGCAGCCGGTGCCTTGGGAGTTTGCGCTCGACGTGGCGGCGGAAGTGGGCAGCTACGTGCGCACGAAGCACGGCGCCAACGCCTATGGCGTCAAGACGTATTCCTATCAGTACATCGAAAACACCTACGCCATCACCAAATATGCCCTGCGCCACGTCAATACGGCCAACTTCACGTTCCATGACACGCCGTCCGATGTCTCTTCGACGCCAGGCTTCCGTGACGCCGGTTTTGATAATTTCGGTCCGGCCTACGAGGATTGGATGAATGCCGAAACCTTGTTGATTTGCGGCACGGATCCTTACGAGACCAAGACTATTCTATGGACCCAGTGGATCATGAAGGGCATCCAGAACGGTCAGAAATGCATCATGATGAACCCGCGCCGTACTGCCGGCGTGGCCTATGCCGAGAAGAATGGCGGGCTCTGGCTCGACGTCAATCTCGGCACGGATCTCCTCGTTGTCAATGCTATTGCCCGGATCATTGTCGAGAACGGTTGGCAGGATGCCGAATGGATCAAGAATTGGGTCAATAACAAGTGGGGTTCCTCTTCCGGCTTCGGCCAGGGCACCCGGAACACACCATGGCAATGGCGTACCACCTGGGGCAAGTTCCAGACCGATGGCTATGAAGACTGGAAAAAATGGCTTCTGTCGCAGGACGAGTTCAAGCCAGAATATGCCGCCAAGATCGCCGGCATCGATGTCAAGAAGATCTATACGGCGGCCGAATGGATGGCCAAGCCGAAAGGCGGCAAGCATCCGAAAACCTCGATCATGATCGAGAAAGGCTTTTTTTGGTCCAACAACACCGGCAACACCCAGGCGATCAGCGCGCTGGGCAGCATCGTCGGCGCCGGCGGCAGGCCGGGCCAGGTCATCGGGCGGGCCGGTGGTCATCAGCGCGGCGGCCAGCGCGGCGGCAAGTATCCGCGGAACAAATCACCCATGAAGCTGCCAGGCCGCAGGCGCCGGGCCCTGGACACGGACACCTGGACCATGTCGGGGCATACGCGCTTTGCCCATGTCATCGGCACCACCTGGATCCAGTCCATGTGCGGCTCGCAGCAATTGGCCAAGCGGTTCGAGGAACTGACCGTGGGCAATCCGCATCAGGTTCGCTCCTATGACAAACAGGACGTTATCGATACCCTGAAGCAGCGGGCTGATTCCGGCGGCATGGTGGTTATCAATCAGGACATCTATCTGGTCGATCCCATCGGAAACCGATACGCGGATATCATTTTTCCCGCCGCCACCTGGGGCGAGGAAACCTTCATGCGGGCGAACGGCGAACGGCGCCTTCGGCTTTACAACAAGTTCTACGATGCCCCGGGCGAAGCCAAGCCTGACTGGTGGATCATCGCGGAGCTGGCAAAGCGCATGGGCTTCGACGGCTTCGACTGGAAGAATTCCAACGATGTCGCCGAGGAATCCGCCCGCTTCTCGCGCGGCAGCCGCAAGGACTTCAACATGATCAAGGTCGCCGCCCACCGCGAGGGCAAGACCCTGCATCAAAAGCTGGGCGAGTTTGGCACCAATGGTATCCAGGGCCCGGTGTTCATGGAAGACGACGGCACCCTGGTTGGCACCAAACGGCTGCACGATACGACGCGCAAATTATCGGAGACCGGGCCGGCGGCCGGCAATGTGTTCAATAAGAAGCTGACGCATTTCAATAGCCAGACCGGACGCTGCAACCTTCAGAAATCACCTTGGTCCCTGTTCTCCGACTATTGGGAATGGATGCAGCCGAAGGGCAATGAGTTGTGGTGCACATCGGGCCGAACCAATGAGCGTTGGCAGTCCGGCTTCGACGACCGGCGCCGGCCCTACGTCGTTCAGCGTTGGCCCGACAATTACGTCGAAATGCATCCCGATGACGCCAAGGCGCGCGGCATCGAGAGCGGCGACATGTTGATGGTCTATTCGGATCGGGTGCCAAGCCTCAAGGAAACGACGCTTGGCGTTGAAAGCAGCGACTACTCGTTCAGCGGTCAGATGAAAGCCGGCAATGTAGAGCTGACCCGGGCCGCCGTGACCGGTGTCGCCATGGTCACGCGCCACATCAAGAAGGGCATCATCTTCATGGACTTCCTGCATACGTCACAGCCGGCGAATGCCCTGGAAGGCCGCATCGTCGATTGGATCAGCGGCAACTATAACTACAAGATGGGCGTCGCCGAGGTGAAGAAGATCGGTATCTCGCCCTACAAGAAGACCTTCCGATCAATGTCGTTTGCACCAAGGGACATTATTTGAACCCAGGCGCGGGCCCGGGACTGAACCGTCATGTTCACCCGGGCCGACCCCGCGTCGGGCGGTTGTTTCGAACTAGAACCATTTTGGGGACTTTGGCATAAACATGATCATCCACCGCAACGATCTGCAGAACTCTGATCAGGCGCCAGTTTCCCAATCGATGCCGGATGGGATGCGGGACGAAGTATGCCGGGTGTTGTCAGGCATTCTCGGCGCCGGGGTCGATGTGCACCGTTGCATCGCAGCCCAGGCATTGGGGCGGATCGGCGGTGAAGGGGCCGTGCAATCCCTGATCGCGGCTCTGCTGGACGAGGATGAAGATGTCCGTACCGACGCCGCCGAAGCGTTATCGAACCTGGCTGATCCGCGGGCCGGGCAACAGATCCTGGAAAACCTGCTTGGCGACCCTTGTGCCGAGGTCAAGCTGGCGGCTATCGAAACCTTGGCGAAACTGGGGGAGGCACAGGTCATTCCCTGGCTCCGCCGCATGGTCAAGGGGCGCGATGAAGAGATCGTCTGGGACGAGGATGAGTTTTATTCCAGCGGCTGGGACGATTGGGTCGACATTCAGATCAAGGCGGTCAACGGCTTGGCGGATCTGAACGCGAGCGAGGCCGTCCCCGATATCGTTGCGGCCATTTGGGACGAGAACGCCCAGGATATGACCGAGGCGGCCTTCAAGGCCCTGGCGCGGATGGGACGGCCGGGAATAGAGGCCCTGGCGGGCATTCTTGACGATGATTCGACCCGCCTACGCCGGCGCGCCGGTGCGGCACTGGCCGCCATCGATGCCGACGAGGCGGCAGGGCCGGTAAATCGTGCCCTGGCCGATCCCTCCGCCACAGTGCGTCTGGCTACCATGCGGGCCCGGGCGGCGCGGTTTCCCGATGACCGTCGCTTGGCGGCGCGACTTGAAGATCACGATACCGAGGTCCGCGCCGAGGCGGTGGCGTTATGCGGCAGATATCATCCGGACCGGCTCCCGGCCTTGCTCGATGACGCCGCGGTCGAGGTGCGGGTGGCGGCCTTGACAGCGCTCGCGGGCTTAAGCGATTTTCCAGCCGATGAAATGCTGACGGCGACACTGCGGACCAAGCTGGGCGATGACACCGCCGCGGTCGCGGCATCGGCTGCCCGCGCCTTTGCCACCGTTGCTCCGCAGGCAGCGGTGGCCGACCTGACCGGGCTGCTCAACGACACCGGCCGGCCCCTGGATGCCCGCCGGGGCGCGCTTCAGGGGCTTGCCCTCATTGGCGGCCAGGCGGCGATAGCGGTGCTGATCAGTGTCATGGATGATGCGGCGCGGCCGATCCGCCTGGAAGCCATGTCAGCGCTGGCGCGGCTGGCCCAGGCGGATGCCATTTGGCCGAACGCGGCCGGCGAGGCGCTGCTTGCCGCCCTGCGGGGCAAATACCTGCCGGAGCGCAGCGACCCTGGCGATGGGGAAACCGCGGTTGCTCTGGCGGCGCCGGACTCCGAGCGGGAGGAACCGCTGCCGGCGATGTTCTCCGGCGCAGAGGACGAGGACGCTGCTTTCCCGATGTCGACCCTGAATGCAATCCTCAACGATACGCCTGAGGCGCGGGAGATTTTGGACCTGCCCGATGAAGGCGTCGAATTGACCCCGAGCGATATGGAGCGTCTGGCCCTGGCCAAGCGTATCAGGCCCAAGACGCGCATGCCGGTGCAGGCGGAAGTGGTGTTGCACGAGGATATTCGCCGCTTCGCAGCCCGGGTGCTGGGTGATCTTATTCATGGTGATGTTGCGTGGGAACTGGCGGTGGCGCTAATGGGAGCTGACGCTGAAGTGCGTATGGCCGCCGCAGACTCATTGGCTCGGATCGGCGCGCACCTAAGCCCACTTCCCCATGCCGTTGCGGAGGCCCTGGTGGCGGCGGTAGAGACCGCTAACCGGGATCTGAAACTTCTGTTGATCCGTGCCCTGGCTGCCTGTGCGGATGAAAGCATCGGTGCCATGATGGTGGCCCATTTGACCGACGGCGACCCCTTTGTCCGCAGGGAGGCGGTCTGTGCGCTCTCCCGCGTCGGCCGGGTTGGCGGGGAGATCGAAACGCTGCTTGACGATCCCGATCCCGCTGTTCGCCAGAGCGCCGCCGAGGCCATAGCCAGTGCCGGTGGCGGCGAGGCCGTCAAGCTGCTGGTCCAATTTGCATTTTCCTTCGAGGGCTATCACGGTCGGCTGGCCGCCCGTCTGTTGCGGGACCTGGATACCCCACGGGCTAGCGCGCTTTTTGTGGATGTGCTGCGTGATCCGGAGCGCAAGCGGATTTGGTCCGTGGCCATCGAAGCTTTGGCGGAATTGAACTGTTCACGGCCGACCCTGATGACCGAGGTCGCGGGCCGTGTACGACAAGGATAATGGAGGGAGTTTCCCATGAAACTGGACAAATTTGCTACCAATCTGATACTCGGTGCTTTTGTCTCAACGGCCATGCTGGCCGCGGCGGCGCCGGTGGATGCGGTCGAGAGCGACAAGTATAAGGAAGTGGCCGTCGCCGATGGCGGCATGGTCAAGGGCAAGGTCAGCTTCGAGGGCGCGGTGCCTGCCGACGCTATCGAGAAAATCCTGATCACCAAGAATACGGATGTCTGCGGCAAAGGCGAGCGCGAGGTCGCCTGGGTTGATGTCAAGGACGGCGCGTTAAGGGGCGCCTTTGTCTTCCTCGACAAGGTCAAGGAAGGTAAGAAATGGGCCCAGCCCGAGTTTGGCACCTATCTGGTCAATCAAAAGGGTTGCCGATTTCACCCCTGGGCCCAGGTGGTCAGGCCCGGCCCCATCATCATCCGAAACAGCGACGCCGGCGTGCTGCATAACATCAACGCCCGTGAACTGATTGGTGTTGAGAAGGGCCGCGTCGTCAAAAAAACATTGTTTAATTTTGGCCAGCCGGATCCCGGCGATATTTCCGACAAGATAGAGCCGCGGCGCTCTTCCTACATCGGCATAAACTGCGAGGCCCATAACTTCATGTTCGGCTTCATTTTGGCGCCGACCCACCCTTATGCCGTGGTAGTCGGCGAGGATGGCGCTTTCTCCCTTGATAACATTCCGCCGGGAAAATACACGCTGAAGGCTTGGCATCCGCGTTTCGGTGTTCAGAAAGCCAAGATCACCGTGGCCGCCAAAGGCATGCTGGAGACCAACTTCACGTTCTCTAAAGCCAAGTAAATATACCCAACTTGTGCGCCGATTGACGATCCGTGGGGACTGGGAAGCGAACGATGGAACAGAGACAGACCAGCGGCATCTTCGGCTCCGAGCCGGCTCCGCGTCGGTTCGTGCGGTTTTGCCTTGCCGGTTTGCTGGTGCTTGGTCTCGTCGTTGCCGCGACCCCCGCCTTTGCCCTGGAAGAAAACGTCTATCGCCAGGTCATGGGCATCGATTCCCGCCGGTTGATCTGGTTCCTGGCGCAGATGCATCTGTTCTTCGGCGCCTTCGTGCTCGGTGTGCCGCTGTTCGCGGTGATCATCGAGGTCGTTGGCTGGAACAACAAAGACCCGAAGTTCGACAATCTAGCCTATGAGTTCACCTCGCTGTTGAGCGTCGCCTATGCGACGACGGCGGCCCTGGGCGGCCTGCTGGCCTTTGCGCTGTTCACGCTGTATCCGACCTTCATGGGCTACATGGCCGGCATCTTCAAGGACATTATGTTCCTGTATGCGCTGTTATTCTTCGGCGAAACCTTCGCGCTGTATATGTACTACTACGGCTGGAACTGGTTGAAGGGCGGCGGTCTCTTCTCCACCGGGATGCAATGGCTGTTCAAGGGCATCAGCCTCGCCATTGCGGCTTGTGGCCTGACCTTTCTTCTCGGCGGCATAGGTCCGGAGATGCGGGTTGATACGCGCTGGTTCATCCTGCTGCTTTACATTCTGCCCCTGGCTGTCGGTTTCTGGATCATCCGCGACCGGAAGTCTTCGCACATCTTCATCGGCATTCTGCTCAACGTCTTCGGCACCGCCATCATGCAATTGGCCAACTCCTGGGCCGGCTTCATGATGAGCCCCGCCGGCGTTGATGCGGACGGGGTCCTTGTCGGTACGGTCTGGCAGGCCTTCGAGAACGTCCTGGCCACTCCCATCGCCATTCACCGCATGCTGGGCAACTTGGCATTCGGCGGGTTGGTCGCCGGCGCCTACGCCGCCGTCAAGTTCATTGGCGCCAAAACACCGGAGGAAAAGGCCCACTACGACTGTATGGGTTATATTTCCAACTTTGTCGCCATCGCGGCGCTGATCCCGTTGCCCTTCGCCGGCTACTACCTGGGCCGCGAGGTCTATTCGACCTCCGCCGTTATGGGTAACAACATGATGGGCGGTGATTTCTCCTGGACCTTCATCATCCAGGCCATGTTGGTGGGTTCACTGTTTGTCATCTCCAATTATTATCTGTGGAGCGGCATGACCCGTATCCCCGGGGCCCAGCGCTATTACAAGTTTATCAAATACATACTATTTGCGCTGATCGTCTCTTTCGCCATTTGGCTGACGCCGCATAACCTGCCGCTGACCAGCCAGGAGGTCGGCGAGATGGCCGGCAGCCAGTATCACCCGGTGCTCAAGTACCTCGGCCTGATGCCGGCCAAGAATGCAGTGGTCAACCTGATCATACTGGCGACCTTCTTCTCTTTTCTGCTATATCGCCGCGGCAACATGGAGGGTGCGGTCTCCATCCGGGCTCAGGGTAAGGGCGCGCGGATTACCATTCTTATCATTGGTTCGGTGGCCATCGCCTTGGTGGCGCAGTACGCGGTTACCATGTTGAAGATGGACCCTGCCGAATTGGATTTACCCGCCGACCGGGCCGAATACATCCGTATGATCGGCTATGTGCTGGTCTTTGAATGCATCGCCGGCGTCGTCGCCATCATCCTGGCGCTGACCGACCGGGGCAAGCTGGGGCAGGCGATCTATCTCGGCGTTACCGCCTTCAACGTGACCATATTCCTGGGCGTTTATGGCTTCGTGGTGATGGAAAAGGCGTCTCCTGTGTTGCGCAATGTCGCCGTATCACAGTTCCTGCAACTGATTAGCTGCCTGGTTGTGGTCGCCGTCATCGACGCCTTTCTGTTCAAGCGGGCCAAGTCCCTGGGCGAGATGCAATGGGGCAGGATGACCGTGCGCTCGCAATACGCGCTGTTGCTGCTGACCTTTGTCATCACCATGAACATGGGCCTTATGGGCTTTATCCGGTCCGGGCTGCGCGGTGACTGGCACATCTTCGGGGTCATGCGGGATACCTCTGAATGGGCCTACACGCCCAGCAACTTCGTCATGACCCAGCAAGTCGGCGCCGCTGTGCTGCTGTTTATGATCGGCTGTGCCTTCATGTTCTGGCTCGGCGGTATCGCCTCCAAGAAGCAGGAGGACTGAATTCGTGAACGTGACCATAACCCGGGTTTTGCCATTCCTGCTGCTCGTGTTGGGAGTCTATCTATGGATTGGCTACGCCATAACCGAGCTTACGGGCGGCGGGCGCAAGAGTAGCGCCGCCGTTGATATTAGCCCGGAAGGCGGCGAGGCCATCTACTGGGGCAAGGGCCGATGCTTCACCTGTCACAGCGTTGGCGGCCAAGGCAGTGCCGTGCGCGGCCCCAACCACGGCCAGTTTGGTGAAAAATTCCCCCTGGCCATGGGTGCGCGGGCAGTGGAACGGGCGAAGGAGCGGACGGAGAAGGAAGGCATGGAATTCACCGCCATTGACTATACCGTCGAAAGCCTGGCCAGCCCCGGCGCCTATGTGGTCAAGGGCTACAAAAACGAGATGGCCGTGGTTTACGCGCCGCCGATTTCATTAAATCTGAAGGAAATCAAGGCCGTGATTGCGTATCTGATGACCCTGGGCGGCGATTTGGATATGGCGGCCATCGATACCAAGCCGAGTGAGGTGACTCTAGGTTTTTACGCCAAGATTGCGGCGGCGGCGGAGGCGGGGGGCGGCGACCCCGGCCTGGGCGCACAGGTTTACGAGGACAATTGCACCGACTGCCACACCTTGAATGGCGAGGGCGGCGAGGTTGGGCCCGATCTGACGGGGATTAGCGCCAAGGGGCTGAAGTTTATCTCGGAAGCTATCCTGCAGCCGGCAAAGGCGCTGACCAAGGGTTTCGAGACTTATGTCGCCGTTGACAAGGAAGGCCGCCAGACCGTGGGGCTAAAGACCCGCGACGAGGCCGGCGAGGTCGATATCACAAAGGCCAATGGCGATGTGGTCACCATCGCCAAGGGCGAACTCAAGGAAATCAAGATCGACGATACCAAAAGCATCATGCCGGACGATCTGTCCGAGGCCATGACGGTCAAGGACTACCAGGACATCCTGTCCTTCCTGATGTTGCAGAAACCGAAGCCGGCGGAATAGGACGGCGTTCGATGAGGCAAGGCATGAAGAAACCAAGAATTGGCAGCTTCCTATCGGTGGTTCTGACCCTGCTGGCTGTCTATGCGTTGGTGAAATGGGGCATCCCCGCTGTGTCCCGCGAGGTGACGACGCTACCTTTCCCGCTGCCTGTCCCCGGTACCTTGATGTTCTTCTATATGGTGCTGACGATCGTCGCGCTGTTCCTGTTCGTGACCTTCTCGGAAGAGGGCCTCAGCGATTTCCTCAAGCCGGTGAAGAAGTTCCTGCGCGGTGGCTATACCAAGAGTCTTCGGGCGGTGGTTCTGACGGCGATACCGGCCCTGATCGGCTGGCAGGTTTACGAGATTACCGTGCCCAAGGTAGAGGTGCCCTCGTCCCTGCGCATCCAGCATCCGTCATCCAATTTTCCAAAGAGTTTCGAGGCGAAAAAGAATCCCTTCTCCAGTCCAACGGAGGCCGAGGTCGACGCCTTTATTGAACAGGCCAAGGCCAATGAGGTCGTTTTCATCCCGCAGGTCCGCGACGATGTCGAGCGTTGGGTGGATGAAATTGGCCCAGACCACGTGCTGGAGTTTTTTCCCGTCGCGCCCATGATGAAACTGCTGGCCCAGTTGCAGTCCGGCGATGTGGACAAGGAAACGGCCAAGGCTGCGTTGATAGAAAAGTATTTGTTCGAGGGCCGCGCCCTTTATGCCATGAACTGCCGGGCCTGCCATGGCGATAGCGTTGCCGGCGATGGTCCCATGGCCGATGGCTTCAAGCTTAGGCCTATCAACTTCGCCGACAACGGCACCATCGAAACCATCGTCGAGGGTTACACCTTCTGGCGTGTTACCAATGGCGGTCCGGGCCTGCCGAATGAGGCGACGCCCTGGGACTCGGCCATGCCGGAATGGAAGCTTAGCCTGACCGAGGAGCAACGCTGGCGGATCATCCTTGCCGAATACAACCTGGCCCAGAAGACACCACGGATGCCGGAGAGCCATTGATGCGGACCACCTATAAATGTCTAGCCGCTTTCGGTGCCGCGCTCGCCGCCATCTGGATTTCGGGCCAAGCCCTGGCTGCCAACATGCCAAGTAAATCGATGCCTGAAGTCACCGAGGCATTGTTGGAAAAGGGCCGCGGCATCTATTTTGGGCGCTGCGGCTTTTGCCATGGCCTGTTGGGTGATGGCGAGGGGCCGGCGGCCAAATATCTGGATCCCCGGCCGCGCGACTTCACCCTTGGCACCTTCAAGTTCCGCACCACGCAAAGCGGTGAATTGCCCACCAACGAGGATTTGTTCCGTACCGTCAGCCGGGGCCTGAGGGGCACGGCCATGCAATCCTTCGACAGCGACCTGATCAAGACTGGTCTCAGCGAAGACGACCGTTGGGCCGTGATTGCCTTTATCAAGACCTTCGCCCAGGAATTCGATAATCCGGAACTGGACCCGGTGAGGACCGGCAAGGTGATTTCGTTGCCCAGCAACCCCGCGCCCTTTAGCGCCGAAACCGTCGCCAAGGGCAAGGCGGTGTTCGAAAAGGCCAAATGCTGGAGCTGTCACGGCAAGTTGGGCCGCGGCGACGGCAACAAGGAATTTCGCAAGGACGATTGGGGCTTTCCCATCCGCATCCGTAACGTCACGCATCCTTGGAAAATCAAGGCGGGGAGCGAGGTTGCCGATATCTATATGCGCTTCACCTCCGGCATTTCCGGTACGCCCATGCCGTCCTTTATAAAATCCTTGAACGAGGAAGACCGCTGGAGTTTGGCGAACTACATTAAATCCCTGCAACACCAATTGACCAGCCATCAGAGCTTGCGAGCAAAGCCAGTCGAGGGCGCGTTACCCGAAAGTCCGGACGACGAGGCCTGGAATACCGCCGAACCAATGGATGTACGCCTGGCAGGCCAAGTGATCGCGGCACCGCGCTGGCAGAACCCCAGCGTTGAGTTGGTGACCATGCAGGCGCTTTTCAACGACCAGGAAATCGCCTTCCGCCTGACCTGGGACGACCCGTTCAAGGACGTCATCCATGACGAAACCAAGGCGTTCAATACTAATGAAATTTCCAAGGTTGGCGGTTTTAACTCATACGTGGAAGCCAACGGCATGGTGCCGCGCGCGTTGGAGACATTTCGGGACTCCGTTGCACTGCAGTTCCCGGTGAAGCCGCCCCAAGGCACCCAAAAGCCGCACTTTTACCGTGGCTCCTCCTCCGACCAGGTCCACATTTGGGTCTGGAAGGCGGATCAGGACGCGGCCGGCAAACGGGGCACGGACGAGGGCAACGCGCGGGGTTGGAAACAGCGCATCAAGGCGCAGGCAGAGGACGGCCAGCAGGTCACCGGCAAGGCCAGCTGGGACCAGGGACGTTGGACCGTTGTCATGAAACGGCCATTACAGACCGGTGACAAGAACGACGTGCAGTTCAAACCGGGGGTGTTCGTGCCCGTGTCCGTCAATGCCTGGGACGGCTCCAACGGCGAACATGGACTGATTATGAGCCTCAGCACCTGGCACTACGTGTTCCTGGAGGCGCCGACACCGATCAGTGTCTACGTTTACGCCGTCCTGGCCTTTCTGATCGCGGGTGCCGTCGGAATTTGGCTGACGCGCAAGGCGGAGCATGGGGATGAGGATGAGCCGGTTGAAGCGGCTGTTTGAGACTACCGTGGGGGATAAATTGGAGGAAAGAGTAACATGAAACTAATGCTTACAGCGACTTTGGGCGCGGCCTTTCTGTTCGCCGCGGCTTCGTTAAGTCCGGTTGCTGCTGCCGGCAAGGATGTTTTCGAGGCCAAGGGCTGCGGCGGCTGCCATTACACCGAGGGGCCCGCCAGGGAAAAGACCATCGATGATCAACTGGCCAAAAAGGGGCCGGAGCTGTGGTACGCCGGGTCCAAATTTCAGAAGGACTGGCTGGGCAAGTGGCTGGCTGATCCAAAGCCGATCCGGCCCATGAAGTTCAACAGTTTGACGGAAGAAAACCCTGGCGATCATCCAAAACTGGCGGCGGGCGATGCAGCCCCGGTTGCCGATTTTCTGATGAGCCTCACCTCGGCGGAGGTCGTGGCCGGCGAGGTGAAGCCAAAGAATAACCCAAAGGGCCGCCTGATTTTCAGCAAGAATATGCCGTGCAGCGGCTGCCATCAATACGCCGGGCGCAAGAACGAAATCGCCGGCGGGCGCAGCGGCCCATCTCTGGCCGAGGCCGGCGTGCGTCTTAATCCTGATTGGATTCTCGCCTACCTGCGAAAGCCCAAGCTGTTCAAGCCGGTGAAGATGATGCCGGTTTTTGTCGGTCTGTTAAGCGACAAAGACATGCTGAACGTCGCCCGCTATGTCGCCGCTTTCAAGCCGAAGAAAAAGAAGTAGGGGAGGACATTGATCATGGAAAAACTAAACATAAGGAAGCTGTGGGCCGTCGCAGCCCTTGCGGCACTGGTGGCTCAATTCGCCATCGCTTCCGCCTCCGCCTCTGAAACGGCAAAGGTCTTCAAATTCTATTGCGCCCAGTGTCACGGCCTGACCGGCAAAGGCGACGGCCCCAACGTGACCAAGGACTTCCCCGTCAGCCCGCGCAACTTCACCAATGCCAAGGAGATGGACAAGCTTTCCGATGCCGACCTGAAGAACGTCATCATGGACGGCGGCCCATCGGTCAGCAAATCGCCCATGATGCCGCCCTGGGGCAAAACCCTGACGACCGAGCAGGTCGACGGGCTGGTCAAACACCTGCGCGGCATCTGCCAATGCAAAGGGAAACAGGGATAGAACCGTCAGGATCGCGGGGAACCCTAAAAGACGTAGAAGTAAAGGATCAGCGCAATGACCACGACGTTCACGGCCATGCCCATAAAGATGACGGCGTCGGCGATGCGTTTTCTGGGTTGTGTCATGGCGTCACCCTATTCGAGGACGGGCGCCCGATTCATTGACCGGGATCAAGTTCAAGGGTTTCTGGCCCCGTTAGGGATGATCGTGGAGGGGGCCGAAGAATGATGGAAAAAGTGGGTAAACCGGAGCGTTATCCCTGGGCCGGTCCGGCCTTGTTCATCATCGTGCTGGTTCTGATCGCGGCGTTCTTTTGGTGGTTTGTGCGGGCCTAGAGCAATTTTCAATTAATCGGAGTCGCGGTCGCGACTTAGTAATTGGTTCAATTGCTCTATTCCTGAGAGTCCGAGCATGTTTCGAAGAAACATGCTCTAGGCGTGGATTAAGGAGGGGAGAGATGAATGTAAAGGGCTACTTTCTGCCCTTCGTTGCTGCGTTGGTGGTCTGTGTGGCGGCCTTCCTCGCCCTTGATATGGCGACCATGAATTTACAGGGCCTAAGTCTGGTTTTTCACCAATGATGGATGCGGAACTGTGACGGACATGATCAAACCCCGCGACATGAAAGGTGGTTCTCGGCTGGTGACAGTGGGGCTGTTTGTCGCCTTGGTGACCCTTGCCTTCACCGGCTTTGATTTTTTTGGCGCCGCGGCCAGCTCCCCCGCGCCGGCGCCCAAGCTCACGGCGGCCGACTATCCCACCATCGCCGGTGTCAACAGCCGGGTCGCGGTCTGGATCTTCGCCCAGCTTCACCTTTGGTTTGCGGCCTTTGTCCTGGCCGTGCCGATCTTTGTCTTCATTATTGAAGTCATCGGCATGCGCACCCGCGATAAACGTTATGACGATATGGCCTACGAGTTCATCAAGGTGGCCATCACCGCCTATTCACTGACCGCCATCCTGGGCGGTGCGCTGTTATTCTCGTTGCTCCTGTTCTATCCACACCTGTTCACCTATCTCTCGACAGTTTTTTCCGCCAGCATGTTCTATTATGCCCTGTTGTTCTTCGCCGAAAGCGCCATTCTCTACATTTATTACTATGGCTGGCATTGGCTGCAGGGCGGCTTTAAAAAATGGCTGCATCTGACCCTGGGCCTTCTCCTCAACGCCGTCGGCACAACGCTGATGCTGTTGGCCAATGCCTGGTTGACCTTCATGATGAGCCCGGCCGGCGTCGATGCGGCCG
>JAQBYC010000072.1 GCA_027623205.1 Pseudomonadota bacterium
TATTGATTCTTATAGCAGAATCTGCATCTCGCAGCATCAAATATCGAGTTCACTTGGGAAATGGGGGTTTAAATATGAATCGGATTTTGGAACATTTTGGATATGCTGCAAACCGCCGGGGCGCCCACTTCCCCGACCCGAAATTTGCAGGGCGCGGCCCTCCATGCTTGTCTCGTGGTGCCCAGGGCGCCTTTGAAGTTGGACGAGTGGATGCTCCAGCCAATCTCGAATATGGCCCAGTCAACCCGGTGCGGCGCGGGTTAAGCAGCTTGGCCATCATCGCCGGATTGCTCATTGCGGCGCCAGTTTTTGAACTATCCGCGCAATTGGAACCCAGCGTGGTGGGCACCTTGGATGCCAGCGGCGAGAGCACGATCCCCCATGACGCGGCCATTGGCGTGCAAGCATCGTCAGGGGCGCAAGACGCACAGGCGATCGCGGACCTGTTTCGCAGCGCGCTGGCCGATGCCGGCTATCAACCGCCATCGTCCGGCGGTTATGTCCTGAGCTTCAAAGTATCCAGCGACAGCCCGGATGGCGGCCGCCATTCCAGCTTTGAATTGCGGGGCGACGGCGGCAGCCGCTCAGGTCGCGAAACGGATCTTACCATGCGCTGGAAGACGACGCGGCGCGATGCCGCCCCAACAGACCGTGGACGCCGGCTGACGATATCCGTTGTGGATGGGGAGCGGAACGAAGTCTGGCAGGCCCGTGTTGAATTACACGGCAGTGTTGCCGACGACTTGACCGTGGTTCAAGCAGTGCTCCCTGCGGTTATGGCGAATTTCGGCCGCACGGTCTACGCTTTGCGGGTGCCTTAGACGATTGTCGAGATTCGAACTTAACGCTCTATCCGTCCAGCAAGCGGTCCACGGCCCGGCGTTCCCGTTTCGTCGGACGGCCGGCACCGGCTGGTCGTCGACCGGCCGACTGGCGAGGGGCGGTGTCCCCGACCTGGTGCCCGGGAGCTTCACTTTCTTCCGGGGGCGCCAAATCATCATACAAGGCCCGCGCTTCGAGCGCCGGACCGCGGCGTTGTCCCAAATACAATATCCTTATCACCCGGATATGACGGCCCTGGGGGAAGGTCAGCACATCATCGGCCTTGACCGTAGCCGAGGCCTTGTTGGCAATCCGCCCGTTGATCCGCACCTTGCGGTTATTGCAGATTTTACCCGCCAAGGTGCGGCTTTTGAAAAACCGCGCGAACCACAGCCATTTATCCAGCCTCTGCAAGTCCGCGGCGGCTGCTTTAGGGGTAGGTATTTCAGTCATGGTCTAGGACCGCCGCAGCAGATGCCGCAGTTCGGCAAAGGCCGATGCCGGCGCCGCCGGCTGCCCCGTGGCCTCTTGCCGAGCAGCCTTGTGCCGCCGCCGTGGCTGCCTTTTTTGTTTGGGCCGGCGGAAACGATAACACCGCGCCTCAAGGGGACCTTCGCCGCCATAACCAAGATCGCGCAGGACTTCATCCAGTCCCTCGCGGCCCCGGCCCAGCAATGACAACATCTCGTGACTTGCCTGGAAATGCCTCGCGCCGGCTTGCCCGGCCTTGCCGGCCGCATGCGCCAGACGCGCCAGCCTGTCAAAGATATCAACCCGGACCGCCAGCCGGGCTTCCAGCCGCACATTCGCATCGCCAACCGGGCGATAGCCAATGGCGGATAGGTAATCCACCGCCCGCGCCTCGTCTGGCAACGCCACCGCGACCCGGCCCGGATCAATTGACGGGACCCCTAACAGATCAGGCTGCGCAAGGCGCCACAACCGGCCGCGGATTGCTTCAGCTGCCGGGCGCAGCAGGGCAGGCATGAACACGTCCCGATATCCCAGACGTACGCCCAGACGATGCAGTTCGCCCCGATCAGCGGCCGACAAATCGGCAGCCATGTCCGCCACCTGTTCGCGCGGCATGACGCCCAGGGCTTCGACCAGTTGATAAACCAACCCCCGCGCCGGACCCTGGAAGGACGCGGCCAGCAATTTCGACAGCGGCGACAAGCTGGCGGCAATATATCCCCGCAACCAGATTTGCAGATGATGCCGAGCCCGCTCGCGCAAGGGACCGTCGAGATGATCGAATGGCAATATCTCGACCCTCGGTTCCAGACTCTGGGCGCCCAGGCTGACCTGGGCCACCGGCGCACCCCGCCACCACAGCATCTGGTCGTCCTGCCAGCTGATCGCATCCCGCGGCGCCACCGCGAGTGTGGCAGCCTGGCGGGCAATTTCCCGACTCAAGACCCGGTTGGCGGCGGCACGCAGGGCCCGCCCCTCGGCCACGTCCGCCGCCGCGTCGGGTTCAAACTTCAGGCCCCGCAAGCAGCCTACGTATTGCCCTTCCACCAAGACCTCGCCATTGGCGGTGACGGCCGCCAGCAGATCCCGGCGCTCTCGCAGGCCCCGGTATAGGGCAGCGGTGCGGCGATCGACAAAGCGCTGGGTCAAAGCGGCATGCAAGGCATCCGAGAGGGCATCTTCCACACCCCGTGTCCGTTCCTGCCAGTGGCCGGCATCGTCCAGCCATTCGGCCTGATGCGAAATATAGGTCCAGGTGCGAACATGGGCGATGCGCCCGGCCAGGGTGTCGATGTCGCCGTCGATCCGGTCCAGACGCCGCATATGGCGGTCAATCCAATCCGCCGGAATTTTGCCATTGCCGGCACCATTTGCAGACACCAGAAAGCGGAATATCCGGTTCAAGGTGCGATGATGCGCGTCCGGCATGGTTTTGGCAAAATCGGGAATGCGGCAGACATCCCATAACTGGCGCACCATGGCCGGGCCGCGCGCTGCATCCCGAATGATGCTGTCACCCAACAGGGCATGCAAAGCCTGACTGTCATCCGCCTCCAGCACCAGGCTCAAGTCGTCGCGCGGCGGGGCCTGGCGCAGACTGTGCACCAGCGCCGCGGGAGACAGAAATTCAAGATTGGCGTTGCGCCAATACAGCCGCCGCTCGGCCGGGAAGCGGTGATTTTGCACCAACGCCACCATCTCCTCGTCCATGGGTCCCGCGCCACCCGTAGTGCCAAAGGTGCCGTCGTTCATATGACGCCCGGCACGGCCGGCGATCTGGCCCACCTCCCCAGGGCGAAGCGCGCGGTGCCCCGTGCCGTCAAACTTGCGTTGGGCGGCAAAAGCGACATGATCAACATCCATGTTCAAGCCCATGCCGATGGCATCGGTAGCGATCAGATAATCAACCTCGCCGGCTTGATACAAGGCCACCTGGGCGTTGCGGGTGCGGGGGCTGAGCGCCCCCATGATCACCGCCGCACCGCCGCGCTGCCGGCGTATCAATTCCGCCAATGCATAAACATCCGCGGCCGAGAAAGCGACGATGGCGCTGCGCCGGGGCAGACGGGAAAGTTTTTTCTCGCCGGCATAGGACAACACGGAAAAGCGCGGCCGTTCGATGAATTGCGCCTCGGGCAGCAGGCGGCGAATGATCGGCTTCATGGTGTTGGAGCCGAGGAACATGGTTTCCTGTTCCCCCCGCGCGCGGAGCAACCGGTCGGTGAAGACATGACCCCGTTCAGGATCGGCACAAAGCTGTATTTCGTCCACGGCCAGGAAGTCCGCCCGCCAGGACAGGGGCATTGCCTCCACGGTGCAGACAAAATAGTTGGGCTGGTTGGGTACGATCTTTTCTTCACCGGTGACCAGGGCGACGGCACCAACCCCCTTTTGCGCCACCACACGGTCATAGACTTCCCGGGCCAACAGACGCAGGGGCAGGCCGATAATGCCGGTACGGTGGCCCAGCATGCGTTCCACCGCCAAGTGGGTCTTACCCGTGTTGGTCGGCCCCAGAACCGCCGTTACGCGGCCGCCATGATGTTGTCCCCGATGTCCAGTCATAGTGTCAAGCAGAGTCAGGTTTCAGGCCGCAAATTGCAAGGGCGGCTTTTGACCCGGCGTGAAATCATTCACGCTTGGCGCATTTTCGAGGCTAGGGCGCATTCGCTCCAAATATGTTCAGATTCTTCAGAATAGAACAATTGAACCAATCGCTTAAATCGCTTTCGCGACTCCAATTATTCGAGAATGGCGCCAATGAGCCACCACGCCAGCCGCGAAAATGGTCTATCACGGCAGCTCGAACTCGGCCACGATCGGCGCATGGTATGATGACGGCGAGCGGTCTATCTTGCCATAGCCTACCAATTCATCGCCCAGAGCTTCGTTATGGGCCTCGAAACCACGGAAATAGCCGGCCAGGTTGCGCGAGGCCAGGACATGGTCGAGCATTTGCCGCCTGCCGTGGTGAACCACTGAATGGCGGCGGTCCGCCGCCAGGGAAAGCTCCAATGGTATCAGGCTATGGCCGGCCAGATCACCACTGCCGGTATCCTCTTCGGCACCGACAACGATACGTAGGGGCATTTCATCCAGATCTGCATTGAAATCGCCCGCGACACAAATCAGGGCGCCAGGATTGCGCGCGAAACAGCCCTCGATCGCCAGGCGGGTTTCCAGCGCCTGGCCACTGCGCTTCATGGCGGCCAGGTAATAGCCCTCCGCCCAGCCGGCTACGGATTTCCAGACAAACGGTTCTCTCTTTTGACCGGGAATGAATGCCGCCAGCGGCGCCCGGAAATGCACATTGAACAGGTCGAGCACGCGCCCGTCACCAAGATCCAGACAGGCATACAGAATCGGCCGGTCCCAAGGCACCGGCTGCGCCTCGGTGACGGGCGGTGTCGCCGTCATGGTGCGAAAGCGTGGCGCCTCCACCAGGTCGTTGCGGTACTGCCGCCATTCGCGCACCGGATATCGGGACAATATGACCAGATTATGAACATCCATCGGGCCGCGGTGAATGCCTTCGCTGATCACCTGCGCGAAGTGCTGGTAAGGGGTTCCGTCCAACAAGGCGGTCAGCGCGGCCAGGCGGCGCGCAGCGTGTCCCACGACGCGTTGTCCCCCAACCGGCTGAGCATTGACCTCCTGCAGGCACAGAACATCGGCGCGAAGCCGTTCGATCTGTGGTCGCAGAATTGCGACCCGCGCCGCCAGACCCGGTCGTTGGCCTGGCCGGTCATCCAGGCTTTCCAGATTGAAGCTGGCGATTCGAAGATTTCCGCTCATGGCGTCAAATAACCGGGCTAAATCCAGAAAATTTTGGTCAGCCCAAACCTACCAGAGAGAGAGACTATTGGTCTAGCCGGCCCGCACCGGAGGTTCGGTGACGCTCTTGGTCGCCGTTACGGTCTCGTCGGGAAGGGCCATCAGTTCTCGGTAGGTGGTTGGGGAATAACCTTGCATATGCGGGCCAGGACCGCCGATATCGGGTTGAGCTCTGGGGTTGCCATTTGCGCCATGCGGGGCCGGATTGCGGAAACCGGCGAGTTCATCCCTGGTAATGCCCGCCCGCGCCATCACCTCCGGGTCGATCCAGGCATCTCCGTCAATGGGCGCTTTGGAATAGGACAGTTCCAGGGTCAGGCTTTCCAGGCCGGCGAAATAAATGGATTTGCAAAAGCCGTGATCGATGGGCCCCAGCACCGGCACGCCACGGGAGCGGATGCGATCCTGCATCGCCAGCAACTGGGCATCGTCCTTCACCTTAAGCGCCAGATGCTGCATGGTGCCGGGCGCACAGACGCCAGCCGGATTGCCGGCGTGTGTCTCGCCAATCCTCGCGGCCACATCATCGAATGCGGGAGATTGCACAAAGGCCAGGGAACTTTCGTCGTTGAGCCGGAGAAATCCATGAAAGGTATTCTTGACGCCATGCATCCAGTAAAGCGCCACAAGCTCCATGCCCAGGACATCCGTGAAATAGGCAATCTGCCCCTTGATGTCCGCCGTCCCAATGGCAAGGTGATGCAGGCCTTCGATCCTGTTCATGGCGTGACTCCCCAGAAGATCGTCCGCCCCTACCGGGCAGTCCGTGGACCATATTGATCCACCTATGGGGGTGGGGCAAGATGATGCATTCTAACCACTTGATACAGGGGAGATTGAGCCATGGGCGGCACGGCGTGCCAAAGTATCCTTTCGGCGGCGGTGATCATGGCGGTGTCGCCCACGGCCGCGGGCGCGCAGGCGCAAAGCCGTCGCCAAGCGCTCGGCTGGTCCACAGGGGCTTTAGACCTGGTCAGTGGACACGATTAATTGCGCCCGGCGGCGTCGCCGGAAATGGACTCGCCGTTGGCCTCTGCGCTATATATTGGATTGACTGGAATAGGATCGGCGGCATGGCGGACAATAGGAAGACCCCGGATGATTGGCGGGCGCTGGCGCAAAAGGAATTGCGTGGCGGCGACGTGGACGATCTGGTCTGGCAGACGCCGGAAGGGATCGCCATAAAGCCGCTGTATACGGCGGCGGATCTCGAGGGTTTGCAAAACCAAGAGAGCCTGCCGGGGTTCGAGCCTTTTCTGCGCGGGGTGCGGGCCACCATGTATACCAACCGGCCCTGGACCATCCGGCAATATGCCGGTTTCTCCACGGCCGGGGAATCCAACGCCTTTTACCGCCAGGCCCTGGCCGGCGGCCAGGCGGGACTATCCGTGGCCTTCGATCTGGCCACGCACCGGGGTTATGATTCCGATCACCCACGCGTGGTCGGCGATGTGGGCAAGGCCGGCGTGGCCATCGACAGTGTCGAGGATATGAAAGTGCTGTTCGACGGCATCCCGCTGGACAGGATGAGCGTCTCCATGACCATGAACGGCGCCGTACTGCCCACCCTGGCCAGCTATATCGTGGCGGCGGAGGAACAGGGCGTTGCGCGCGGGCAACTGGCCGGCACCATTCAGAACGACATTCTGAAAGAGTTCATGGTCCGCAATACCTATATCTACCCGCCCGCGCCTTCCATGCGCATCGTCTCGGACATCATCGCCTTCACCGCCAACGAGATGCCGAAATTCAATTCGATCTCCATCTCGGGCTATCACATGCAGGAAGCCGGCGCCACCGCGGTGCAGGAATTGGCCTTTACCCTGGCCGATGGCCTGGAATATGCGCGCACGGCGGTCAATAGCGGCCTGGATATCGACCTGTTCGCCGGTCGGCTATCGTTCTTTTTCTGTATGGGCATGAACTTCTTCATGGAGGTGGCGAAGCTGCGGGCGGCCCGCCTGTTATGGGCCCGCATCATCCGCGAGTTCGCGCCCAAGGACCCCAAATCCCTGATGCTGCGCACCCACTGTCAGACCTCGGGCGTCTCGCTGACCGAGCAGGACCCCTACAACAACGTGGTCCGCACGGCTTACGAAGCCATGGCGGCGGTGCTGGGCGGTACGCAAAGCCTGCATACCAACTCATTCGACGAGGCCATGGCCCTGCCCTCCGAATTTTCCGCCAAGATCGCGCGCAACACGCAACTGATCCTGGCCGAGGAAACCGGCATCACCAAGGTGATCGACCCCCTGGCCGGCAGTTATTACGTGGAATCCCTGACCGACAGCCTGGCCAGCGCGGCCTGGGATCTGATCCAGGAAGTGGAAAAATTCGGCGGCATGACCAAGGCCGTGGAAGCCGGCATGCCGAAAATGCAGATCGAGGCCGCCGCCGCCCGCAAACAGGCCCGCATTGACCGGGGCGAGGAGGTCATTGTCGGCGTCAACAAGTATCTCTCGGATGATAACGATCATGTGGATGTGCGCGAGATCGACAACTCCGCCGTGCGCGCGGCGCAGATCGCGGGGATAGAGAAAATCCGGGCCAGCCGCGACGAGGCCGTCACCCAGGCCGCTCTGCAGGCCCTGGAGGATGGCGCCCGAGGGACTGCCAATCTTTTGGTCCTCTCCATTGATGCTGCCCGTGCCCGGGCCACGGTGGGGGAAATTTCCGATGCCCTGGAACGGACCTTTGGCCGCTACCGGGCCGAAGTCCGGGCCATCTCCGGCGTCTACAGCGCGGCGTATGAGGGCGACGAGGGTTTTGCGCGCATCGTCAAGGACGTCGCCGCCTTTGCCGAGGCCGAGGGCCGCCGGCCGCGGATGATGGTGGTGAAACTGGGCCAGGACGGCCATGACCGCGGCGCCAAGGTAATCGCCACGGCTTTCGCCGATATCGGCTTTGACGTGGATATCGGTCCGCTATTCCAAACCCCGGCGGAAGCCGCCCGTGACGCCATTGAAAACGACGTGCATGTGATCGGCGTTTCGACCCAGGCGGCCGGACACAAGACCCTGGTGCCGGCGCTGGTCGAGGCCTTGAAAGCCCAGGATGGCGGCGATATTCTGGTCATTTGCGGCGGCGTAATCCCGCAACAGGACTATGACTATCTACACCAACGGGGCGTGGCGGCGGTGTTCGGGCCAGGGACAAATATTCCCGACGCCGCGGCTCAAATCCTGGCCCTGCTGAGTAAAGCGCGCGCGGCGCCCTGACCGCGCGGCGCGCGGAATTATTTACGGTCAACATTTGGGGATGTCGTCCAATGCCATCAAGAATAACGCTTCTGCTGTGTTCAGCCCTCTGGCTTTTGCTGTTGGGTGGCGTATCGCCGCACGCTTTCGCCGATACCTTTGTCTTCACCGCCATTCCGGACGAGGACGAAGCCCGCCTGCGCCAGCGGTTCGACAAGGTCGCGGCCTATCTGTCCAGGGAACTGGGCGTCGAGAGCAAATACATCCCGGTAAAATCCTATGCGGCGGCGGTCACGGCATTCCGCAATGATCAGGTTCAATTGGCATGGTTCGGCGGTCTATCCGGCGTTCGCGCGCGGACCCTCGTGCCCGGTGCGGAAGCCATTGCCCAGGGATATGAAGATCAGGCGTTCCTGACCTATTTCATCGCCCATGCCAGCACAGGGCTGAAATCATCCCAGACATTTCCCAAGGACCTGGCCGGCAAGACCTTCACTTTTGGCTCCAAAGGCTCGACGTCGGGCCGGCTGATGCCGGAATTCTATGTCCGCCAGAATTTCATGAAAGCGCCCGACGACGTCTTCACGAAAGTTGGCTTCAGCGGTAATCACGCCAAAACCATCGCCCTTGTCCAGTCCGGCGCCTACCAGGTGGGCGCGGTCAATTTCAAGGCCTGGGAGAACGCATTGCAGTCCGGGAAAATCGACTTGGCCAAGGTCTCCATTATCTGGACAACACCGCCCTACCCGGATTATCAGTGGACCATCCGCGGCGACGTGGACAAGCGCTGGAAGACGGGGTTCAAACAGCGGGTTACCGATGTTCTACTCAACATGAAGGATCCCGACCTGCTCGCCTCCTTTCCCCGCAAGAGCTTCATCCCGGCAAAGAATGCCGATTACCAGCCAATCCTGGATGTCGCGAAACAGATTAAGCTAATCGACTGAAGGTGTTATTCCGCCTCAGCAACGAAAATCTGGGCTATGACGGCACCCCTGTGCTCCGCGATATCTCGCTCACGGTATCCGCCGGCGAGCGGGTGGCGCTGGTCGGAGAGAGCGGTGCCGGCAAATCCACTTTGCTGTCCGTGCTGCAGAACCGCTATGACGGCAACACGGCGCTTATTCCGCAGGATCCGGGCCTGGTCCGCAGTTTAAGCGTCTTCCACAATGTCTACATGGGCAGTCTGCACCGGCATTCCGCCGCCTACAATCTGTTGAATCTGGTTTGGCCGCGGCAAAGCGAGATAGCCCGCATCCGCCCCATCGTTGAACGTCTTGGGCTGGGTGAGAAACTGTTCGAGCCGGCCGGCGCGCTTTCCGGCGGACAACAGCAACGGACGGCTATCTGCCGGGCGATACTGCAGGGCGGCGATGCCGTGTTGGGCGATGAACCGGTCTCCGCCGCCGACAATCACCAGTCCCGCGCCATCCTCGCCGCACTGTCGGATACCTTCAAAACCATCATTCTGGCCATGCACGATGTGGATCTGGCGTTGGAATTCTCGACCCGGATTATCGGCATCAAGGGCGGTTGCATTGCGCTTGATGCGCCAGCCCATGCAGTAACGCGGTCCGACCTCGATTTTCTTTACAGGGATTGAGCATGGCTGCAGTCCCAAGCAACGCCGCGCCAACCACGCCACGCTACTCGCCGGTCGTGAAGACAAGCGTGGGGTTTGTCGCCGCGGCGGCGGTTTGCCTGGCATTCGCGGATATTTCCATCACCACGCTCGATCCCTGGTTGGAAATGAAGCGCATGGCGTGGGGGGCGGTAACGCCGGATTTCGGCGCGGTTGCCGGGCTCGGCATGGTTGTCCTGCGGACCATCGCTTTTGCGCTTTGTGGCGTAGCACTCGGCGCGGTGGCTGGGTTCCTGCTGTCCCAGATATTCCATCTGGGTCCCGTGCGCTGGATGTGCGCATCCGTCCGGGCCATCCACGAACTATTCTGGGCCCTGATATTCCTGCAAATGCTGGGGCTTTCGCCGCTCACCGGTGTATTGGCGATCGCCATTCCTTATGCCGGCATTTGCGCCAAGGTTTATGCGGAAACGCTGGAAGAGGCGCAATTGCCCGCACTTCGGACCCTACCAAAAGGGACAGGTATCCTCTCCGCCTTTTTCTTCGCCCGTCTGCCCGATGTTTGGGTGCACATCAAGAATTACACCAGCTACCGCTTTGAATGCGGACTCCGCTCCAGCGCGGTGTTGGGCTTTATCGGCCTGCCGACCCTGGGTTTTCATCTGGAGACCGCCTTCAGCGAAGGCAATTATTCGGAAGCCGCCGCGCTGATGATACTATTCTACCTTCTGATCGCGACTTTGCGGTATTGGATGCGCCCGAAACTCGTCGGCTTTTATGTCCTTATTGCGCCTTTCCTGCTGGGCAGTGGCGCGGCCATCAATATGAGCAATATTGTCCGGTTTCTGACCGTCGATATCGTGCCCGCACCCTTGCGTGAGGGCGGGCTCCTGGCTGGCCAGACGTGGCGCAATCTGGGCGACTGGTCCGGGACATTGCTGATGGACCAAGCGCTGCCCGGCATGGTCGCGACTTTGTTGCTGACGCAGATCGCACTGGTCGTCACCGGCGTTCTGGCCCTGGCGCTGTTTCCCCTGATTTCGGAGAAATTCTTCGGACCCGTGGTGCGAACATTGGGGCATGTGTTTCTGGTTGTCCTGCGTTCGACGCCCGAATTCATCCTCGCCTACGTCTTTCTGCAACTCTGGGGCCCGTCCATGCTGCCGGCCATCGTTGCCCTATCGCTGCACAATGGCGCCATCATCGGCCACTTGGTGGGCCGCTTCAGCGACGAAGTGCGTTTACGCCCCGATAGTCCGCGCGGTATCAATCTTTACGGCTTTGAAATCGTGCCGCGGGTCTATGGCCAGTTCCTGGCATTCCTTTTCTACCGTTGGGAAGTGATTATGCGCGAAACCGCCATTTTGGGCATTCTGGGAATTGCCACATTGGGCTTCTTCGTCGACAGCGCGCTGGCGGACATTCGCCTCGACCGGGCGATGTTTTTGATTGCCGTCATGGTCGTCTTCAACGTGGCCGTCGATAGCCTGTCCCGCTACATTCGCGGCCGCCTGCATCTAAGCACCCGGGCCGGACAGGCCTAGCGCGAATTTCAATTGCCCGGAAATGCAGGGACGAACCGAGAGTAGAAGAAATGAAATCTAGCCAAGACGCCGTCGTCAAAGACCTTGTCCTTGTGGGAGGCGGACATAGTCATGTGATCGTACTGAAAAAATTCGCCATGAAGCCGCTGCCCGGTGTCCGCCTTACCGTCATCGCGCGCGATGTGCACACGCCCTATTCGGGCATGCTGCCGGGTTATCTGGCCGGTCACTACGATTTTGACGAAGCGCATATCGATCTGCGCCCGCTTTGCCAGTTTGCCGGTGCGCGGCTGTATCATGACGAGGCCACCATGCTTGACCATGGCGCAAAACAGGTTGTCTGCAAGGGGCGTCCCGCGGTTCCCTATGACGTTCTTTCGATCAATATTGGCTCGACCCCAAGTTTCAGCGGCATTTCGGGGGCTGCGGAATTCGCCACGCCCGTCAAGCCCATCAACAATTTTATCGAACGCTGGCAGCTGCTGGTCGCGCGTGTGCTGGGTCGTCCGGGGCCGCATCGGATCGGCGTTGTCGGGGCAGGGGCCGGTGGCATAGAGTTGCTGCTCGCCATGCAGTATCGATTAAGCGCGCTACTGGCCGAACGGGGTCAGAATGCCGACAGCCTGGAGTTCCATCTGATCTTCAGGTCAAAGACCATTCTGCCCAATTTCGGTTCCGGCGTGCGGCGGCGCTTCGCGCGCCATTTGCGGGCGCGCGGTATACATGTTCATGCGGATGCCGCAGCAACGGAAGTGGCGTCCGGCGCGATCACCGTCGCTGGCGGCAAGACCATTGCCCTGGACGAGGTTCTTTGGGTCACCGCGGCGGGCGCGCCGCCATGGCTTGGCGCCTCCGGTCTGGATGTGGATGAGGCCGGCTTCGTCCAGGTTCGCGATACCCTGCAATCGACCTCCCATGGCGACGTTTTTGCCGCCGGTGACATCGCCTCGGTCGTTAATCATCCACGGCCAAAAGCTGGCGTCTTTGCCGTCCGCCAGGGACCGCCGCTGAACGAGAACCTGCGCCGCGTCCTGGTCGGGCGGCCGGCCCGGCCGTTTTCGCCGCAACGGGCCTTCCTGGTTTTGGTCAGTACCGGCGACAAATATGCCGTCGCGGCCAAGTGGGGCTGGACCGCGGAAGGCTACTGGGTCTGGCAATGGAAGGACTGGATCGACCGGCGGTTCATGCGCAAATTCAGCGAGTTGCCCGCGATGGCGGCAGAGCAGGCGGCGCAACTGAATCCGGGCCTCGCCGATCAGGCGACCCTTAGCGATATTTCCGCCGTCGCCATGCGCTGTGGCGGTTGCGGCGCAAAGGTTGGCGCGGATGTCCTGACGCGGGCCCTGTCCGAGCTAAAGCCGTTGGCGAACGACGATGTTCTGGTCGGCCTGCATGCGCCCGACGATGCCGCCGTCGTGCAGATTCCCGAGGGCAAGGTAATGGTTCATACGGTAGACTATTTTCGCGCCTTTATCGACGATGCCTATGTCTTCGGACAGGTCGCCGCAAACCACGCCTTGAGCGATATCTTCGCCATGGGGGCGGAAGCCCAGACGGCGCTGGCCATTGCTACCGTTCCCTATGGTCTGGAAGCGAAAGTGGAAACCTCGATCCGGGAAATGATGACGGGCGCCATGCAGGTCCTCAACGAGGCCGGCGCAACACTGATTGGCGGCCATACCAGCGAGGGGCCGGAGTTGGCCCTGGGCTTCTCGGTCAATGGCCTGGCCGACCGGGACGCCATACTTCGGAAGGGCGGCATGGCCGCCGGCGACGTTCTTATTCTAACCAAACCCCTCGGCACCGGCACTTTGTTTGCCGCCGACATGCAACAGAAAGCCAAAGGGCGATGGATCGAGGCGGCGCTGAAGGTCATGGTCCAGTCCAATCGACAGGCAGCACTATGTCTGTTCGGCCACGGCGCCAGTGCCTGCACGGATGTCACTGGGTTCGGGCTGTTGGGCCATACGGTGGAAATGACCAAGGCGTCGGGCGTCGACGTCGAAATTGATCTTGATAGCCTGCCGATCCTTGATGGCGCCGAGGAAACGGTGCGGCTTGGCATCCTAAGTTCGCTGCAACCGGCGAATGTCCGGCTGCGCAGAGCAATCCGCAACTTGGAAGCCACGCGGGACAATATACGCTACCCGTTGATCTTTGATCCCCAGACATCCGGCGGCCTGCTGGCCAGCATACGCCCGGAAGAGGCGCAAGCCTGCCTGCGGGCGCTGCACGATCTCGGCTACGACCAGGCGGCCATAATCGGCCGCGTCACCGCCGAAAGCGAGCATCTGGAACCGGTCACCCTGATCTCGCGGCCGCATTGACGATTTGCGTCAGGGCGGCCTGTTCCCGCGCCGGAAGAAACAACGGTTCGAGCTTCCGCCCATGGCCCTCAAGCAGATCCAGGAAAGCTGGCTCGATCTCGGCGCGCTCCAGCAGATGCGCCAGCGCCGCCTCGTCACGAACCGGATAGTAGCCTGGATAGTCCCGCCCCAGGATGCCGACATTGCCGGCAATGTCACTGGCGATCACCGGCACGCCGGCGACAATGGCCTCGGAAACGACATTCGCGCCGCCTTCCTGGTTGGAACTGATCACCATCAACCGGGTCTTTGCCAATTCGCGGCGCACCCGCCACCCCGGTACTTCGCCGAGCCACAGGTAACGGGAATTCGCGGCCATCTCGGCAATGGCCCGGTTGGCGAATTCAGGGGTGTGGGCCTTACCCAAGTGAATGACCCGGAGCCGTGAATGGGAGGGCAGCCGCCGGGCCGCCAAAGCCGTGCGGAATGGGTCCTTCTCGTCGCGCAAGTGGCCGATGACACAGATATCGAAGCGCCGCTGGGCCGGGCGCCGCGGGCCAGGCAGGGGCAATGCCGATTGGCGGACGACGTGAAGTTTTTTTCTGAACGGCACCGGCAGCGCCTCGCCGATCAGGTCGTGCAGGCAGATCAGAGCATCCGCCATTGCCATGATGCGCAGCGTCCTTTCCGGGTCGGATTGCAGGAATGTGTTGACGTCGGTTCCGCCCAGGCCGATCACCAGCGGCCCGTCCGGCTGGCGGTCTCGGTAGCGCTGGATCGCGGCGGCGCTGCGCCAGACATGAATAGCCAGCATCAGATCCGTTGCCTCGCCATGGTAGTCGACATCAAGGCGCACGCGGTGGCCCGCCGCCCGCAACAACCGGGCCCAGCGCAGAGCCGTCGTCCGGTTGCCGTTCTTCGACTGTTTTACAGCCGGCGTGATTAGGCTAATCTGCACCTAATATTCTCCGATCCAGGGATCTTTCATGACCGAGCCTGTCAGTACCGCACATTTGATCGCGAACATGCAAGATACCCGAAACCGGACCCTGGAACTGGTCCGTGATCTGGACGATGGGCAACTCATGGGACCCATGTTGCCCACGGTTAACCCGTTACGGTGGGAAATCGCTCATACCGCCTATTTCTATGAATTTTTCATTCTGCGCCAGCTTTACGGCTACGGGTCCGTACTGGGCGACAGGGCCGACCGGCTTTACGATTCCATTGCCGTGCCCCATGCCGACAGGTGGGAACTGCCGTTACTCAGCCGCGCCGAGACGCTTTCATACATGCAGGCGGTCTTCGACCGGCTGGCCGACCGTCTGGGCACCGGTATAGCCACGGCGCAGGACAGCTTCATCTATCAGTTTGGCGTTTTTCATGAAGATATGCATGACGAAGCCTTTCTTTGGGCCCGTCAGACTCTGGCCTATCCGACACCGACCCTGGCCATCGCAGCGGATGTCTCGGCCGAACGGGCGGCCGGCCCGTATCCCGGCTGGGCCGCGGTCCCGGGTGGAAGATTTCTGCTGGGGGCGCCCAGGGACGCACCGTTTCTGTTCGACAACGAAAAATGGGGTCATCCGGTCACCATTGAACCTTTCGAAATTGCCAAGGCGCCGATCACCAACCGGCAGTTCCAGGCGTTCGTCGATGACGGCGGTTATGGCCGCGAAGCGTTCTGGTGCGCCGACGGCTGGCGGTGGCGCCAGAAAGCCGACGCGGCCTATCCGGTGTATTGGCAGCCCGACGGACCGGGCAACTGGCTGGTGCGGCGTTTCGAGCGGATCTTGCCGTTGCCCGCGGACGAACCAGTCATTCACGTCAACTGGTATGAAGCCACTGCCTATTGCCGCTGGTCCGGAGAGCGCTTGCCGACGGAGGCGGAATGGGAAGTGGCGGCCCTTGGCGAGGCAACCGCCGATGGCGCCCTGGCGGCCGTGAAAAGGCGTTACCCATGGGGCGAGACCCCGCCCGATCCCGCGTGCGCCAACCTGGACGGCAGGGCCCTGGGTCCAATCGACGTAGCGGCGCTGGCAGCCGGCGACAGCGCCTTTGGTTGCCGCCAGATGCTGGGCAACGTTTGGGAGTGGACGGCCGATACTTTCAACGCTTTCCCGGGCTTTTCGCCTGACGCCTACAAGGAATATTCAGAAATGCTGTTCGGTGACACCAAGGTGCTGCGCGGCGGCGCCTGGACGACGCGCGGACGGATGATCCACGGCACCTATCGAAACTATTTCGAGCCCCACCGCAATAACGTATTCAGCGGCTTCCGCACCTGCCGGGCCAAAACCAAATGAGCGGCGAACCCGCCGTCGCCTCCTTCACGGACACCCATCCGGACCCGGAGAGTTTTTTGGACGATGCCCTGGCCGGTCTCGGCGCCACGCCAAAAACCCTGCCCAGCAAGTATTTCTATGACGACCGGGGCTCGGAATTGTTTCAACGCATCTGCGAGGTGCCCGAGTATTACGTAACCCGCGCCGAAACGGCGCTGCTTGGTAACATCGCCGGGCAGGCGGCGGAGATGATTGGCGATGGCGCCTCGATCATCGAGTACGGCACCGGATCGTCGGAGAAAATAGCCATCCTGCTCGCCGCCCTCAATCGACCGGCCGCCTTTGTTGCCGTCGACATATCCGCCGGCGTCCTGCGCGGCGTCGCGGAGAGGGTGGCCCGGGATTTTCCCGACCTCGCGGTGCACGCCGTCTGCGCCGACTTCACGCGGCCTTTCAAACTCCCGAAGATGTCCAGCCCCGGTCGGCGGGTGGTATTTTTTCCCGGCTCATCGTTGGGCAATTTTGACCACGAGCAGTCGGTTGATTTCCTCGCCAACGCCGCCTGCATCGTCGGGCCCGGCGGCGGCATGTTGATCGGCATCGACCTTAAAAAGGACGAGGCTGTGCTCAACGCCGCCTACGACGACGCCCAGGGCGTGACGGCGGCATTCAACCTTAACCTGCTGCAACGCCTGAACCGGGAATGCGGCGCGGACTTTGACCTGGATGCTTTCAGGCACCGCGCCTTCTATAACGCGGATGCCGGGCGCATCGAGATGCATTTGGTCAGCCTGCACGCACAGGTGGTCGCCCTGGGCGGGCAGTCCATCAGTTTTGCCGAGGGCGAGACCATCCACACCGAAAATTCCTATAAATATTCGGTCCCCGAGTTTCAGGATCTCGCGCGGCGCGCCGGCTGCGAGCCATTGGGCGCATGGACCGATGCCGAAGGCCTGTTCAGCCTGCATTACCTGTCCGTAGCTTGCGATCGTTAGACTGTTCCGCGCCTATCCGGTCAAGGCGGACACCCAGGCCCTAAACCATTTTCGATATTCATCGAGTCACCGAACCACCCGCTCCCCCTCCCGACCACCCACAGGATTATGATCCCAAGAGCGACTGGGGGTGGTCGGGAGGGGGAGCGGGTGGGTAAGTCAACCTCGAAAATGGTCTAGACAATTTGTGGTTCATCGGCCAATTCGGACGTCAAACCTTTTTCATATTCGGCTTCCGGTTCAAACGCATCAAGTGACCGGGCAACCACTTGTTTGCCTTCGTGACACGCAATATGGAAAAGCGCATCGCCTTCATTTACCACCGGCAGATTGCTACGGCCGATGACGATACCGTCCGCGGGTGCCTTAATCTCGACTTCGTTTTCGCCAAAGGGGTCGCCGATAATGCCCAATGTGTCGCCCGCGCGAACTTGCCTGCCGAGAGCCGTCGTCTTGCGCGCAAGACCGCTTTGTGGCGCGCGCACCCAGGTGGTGGACCCGATTACCAGTTGGGGCGAATTGGGCGGGCTTCGGGATGTCGACAGCATATTGAGGTTACGCATCACATTCGTTACGCCGTTCAAGCCCGCACGGATGCAGGATTCATCGAAACGAAGCGCTTCGCCCGCCTCGTACACGATAACCGGGATATTTTCCTTAGCAGCCGCTTCACGCAGACTGCCGTGGCGAAATCCCGTGTTGATGATTGCCGGGACACCGAAGGCACGCGCGAGGCGATCGGTTTCGGGATCGTCGAGATTGCCGCGGATTTGTGGAAAGTTATCCCGATGGATGGCGCCGGTGTGTAAATCTATGCCGTGCGTGGCCTTGCTCACGACCTCGTCGAGGAACAGGCGCGCCAGCCGGCCGGCCAACGATCCGCGTACGGAACCCGGGAATGAGCGATTGAGATCGCGGCGATCCGGCAGGTAGCGCGACTGTGTCACGAACCCCATGACATTGACGATGGGAACGGCGAACAAGGTACCGCGTAGCCGCCTGAGAGAGCTTAAGTTCAACAACCGCCGAATGATCTCGACACCGTTTATTTCGTCCCCATGCATCGCAGCGCAAACGAACAGCTTTGGGCCATCCCGCCGTCCATGAATTACCTGTACCGGCATGGCCATCGATGTGTGCGTCGATAGATTGGCCAGAGGCAGGTTGATCACACGACGCTCGCCGGGACCGACTTCGACGCCGCCCATAATGATAGGCGGACGTTTCCCGTCTCCGGTGCGCTTTGACTGTTCTTCCAATACGTCCATGTCATCCCCTGCCGCGGGTTTTTGTCTTTTTGGAACTACTGTTTCTTTCGAGAAACTCGATCATCTTGCCGGCAACGTCGATCCCCGTCGCCTTCTCGACGCCTTCGAGCCCGGGCGAAGAATTTACCTCCATGACGACCGGCCCGTGATTGGAGCGCAGCAGATCGACACCGCATGCATTGAGGCCCATGATCTTTGCCGCGCGGACCGCCGTCGATCTCTCTTCCGGCGTGATCCGGACTCTTGCCGCGCTGCCGCCCTGGTGCAGGTTCGACCGGAAATCACCCTCCTTACCCGTGCGCGCCATGGCGGCGATCACCCGTCCACCCACCACAAGGCAGCGGATATCCGTGCCGCCCGCTTCCTTGATGAATTCCTGGACCAGAATATTCGCCTTCAGCCCACCGAACGCCTGAATAATGCTTTCCGCAGACGATTTGGTTTCCCCCAGAACGACGCCGATCCCCTGCGTACCCTCAAGCAGTTTAATGACCACGGGCGCGCCGCCAAGTATGTCGAGTACGTCCGACGCTTTGCCGGTTCGATGCGCAAACACGCTCACTGGGAGGCCGACACCATCGCGCGCCAAGAGTTGCAGACTTCGCAGCTTGTCTCGCGAGCGGCTGATCGCTTGCGATTCGTTCAGCGGATAGACCTTCATCATTTCGAACTGCCGCACCACCGCCGTACCGAAAAACGTGACGGACGCGCCGATACGAGGGATGACCGCGTCGAATCCTTCCAGTTGCTCCCCTTTATAGTGGATCGTCGGCCGATGCGAGCTGATGTTGATGTAACAGCGCAGATGATCGATGACATGGACTTCATGGCCCCGTACCTCGCCAGCCTCGACCAGCCTTTCATGCGAGTACAGGGACGGGTTACGGCATAGTAAGGCAATTTTCATATTTTTTTATCTTTCAGTTTTGTCTCTTTGCGCGCTCGAGTCTGTTTTGTCTCTTTACGCGGTCGAGTCTGAATGATCGGCCCGGATCGACGATTATTCTGCGGCGCAGCGCTTCACGGCCAAGCAGAAGGCGGAAGCTCATTTCATCGCGGTTGGTCAAAGTCAGTTCAAAAGGCCAGTCACGCTTGCCCATGCGCAGTGCCGTTTTGATGACATACCGCTGTTCTGTCTGACCGTTCGAACTGGTCACAGCGCGTTTATCCAGCAATGGCGCTTCGCACTCGATCTCCGGATTTCGGTGCCGTTGCACGGGGTGAACTAAAAACCGAACGAACTGCGTCCCGTCTCGTTCGAACGGCGTTATGCGGTATGCATGCAATGCGGAGGTGCGGGCCCCCGTATCGATTTTGGCCTTGATCCGATCAATGCCGAGTTCGGGGAGGCCTATCCACTCGCGCCAGCCCACGATAGGTGTTTTGCTGGTCAGGCACTTCCCCGGCTGTTTTATCCTTTTGGGTTTGGCTACAAATTCAGGCAACGCTGGCGCTCCATCATGAGTTGTTACTAGAGCACATTTGATCCAAATGTGCGCAGAATTTTGGGAACAGAGCGATTGATCCAACCACTTAAGTGGCGTTCGCGGCCTCAATTGATCAAAATTTCTCTACGCTTAAAAATTCTGGGCATGTTTTAAGGTAACCTGGGACAGGTCGGAACCACTACCCGCGTCGTGGATCAATCATATGGATTTCGACACTGGAAACCGGAACGTTTACGAAAGCCGCCGCCCGTTTGCGCCGGGCCGTGTTCAATAGGCGGTATATGACGAAAAGCCCGGCAGCACACTGACAGGCGCCGCCGAACTGAAACATGGCGCCGGGGCCGAAAAAGTCCATGAGAAGACCGGCCAGGGCTGGGCCGAGAACCGAACCAAGGGACCAAGTGATGAGCATGGTCGCGCAGACGGCAAGAAGATTACCGCGATCAAAGTGGTCAATGGCGTGCGCCAGGGCGACCGAGAAGATCGACAACCCCATGCCGCCCCAGGCAAATGCCAGGAGCAGGGCGCCATCCGAACGTGCGACCGCCGGAAAGGACATCGCCACGGCGGCCGAAGCGGCGGCGATGAGCCCGCCGGCCAGAACGATCCGCCGGTCGCACAGGTCCGACAATAGTCCGACCGGCCATTGCCAGACGAGCCCCCCAACATGGGCCGCCGCCAATAGAGTCAACACCTCTGCCTGCTGCAGGCCGACGCTGAGCCCATGCGCCGGCAGCAAATTCAGGATCGCGCCATTGCCCAATCCGACCGCGAAGGCGACCACGATCGCGCTGGGTGCGGCGCCAAGCAGAACCGAAAAGGAAACGCCGGCTGTTGGTTTCATCTCTGGCGCTGGCATTTTGGTCAGCGCCACCGGCAACAACGACAGCGCAAACAACAGCGCTGACAGCAGAATCGCCTGTTCGCTGATGAAAGGCGATAAGGCGAGCAAAGCGGGCGCCGCCACATGGGCCAACTTAGTGGCGGTGGCATAGAGACCCAGAACCCGGCCGCGTAGCGCCCAAGGGGTGCCATGGCCGACCCAGCTGTCCGCGCAGGTGGAAATGACCGCAATGGAGCATCCCATCGCGGCGCGAATTAATACCCAGGCCGTTGTATGCGGCGATAACTGCATGATGATCGCAAGCGCCGCCAGCAGCGCCCCGGCAACCACAAAACCACGAATGTGGCCGACCTGTTCGATTAGCCTTCGGCCCCAAAAGCAGCCGATCACGAAGCCCACGCCGTAGGCGGCTGGAATCAAACCGATACCGGCCAGAGTATCGCCCGCGATACTGGCGCGCATGACCACGGTGGGGCCGACCATCCCGTTGCCCAGTTGAAGCACGACGGTACTGAGAATAATCGCCGCGACCGAGAGCATTATTGGCAACATGAGTTGAACTTTGCTGTTTATGTGCTGCGTTGTTTTTGTCAGGCCCGTAGTGCCATGACAGGTCTTTCCATTTGGTTACGCGATCCAAGTTTTTCCTGGGTGCGCCGCTGCGCCGCTTCGAGGATCATCCGCAACAGATCGGGATAGTCATGGCCCGCGAAATCGGCCATCAGGTCGAATTTACCGTCCCAGCACCAGCCCGGATTTGGGTTTGCTTCCAATAACTTTATCCCGCCATCGGCACTGGCACGAAAATCAAAACGGGCATAGTCGCGGCAGCCGTCAAATCCCCATAGGGAATGCCGGCAACCGCCGCGCATGGCCTTCCCCGATTTTGTGCCCTGGCGCTTCTCCGCCCGCCCGCAAGCATCACGGATCATCATCCACGACCGAGTTGGCGTCGGAGAAACCTGCACAGTAGCGGACCCTCGATGCATCTTCGATGCGACGCTTTGCGGCGCACCCTCGCTCTGAATTATTTGAACTTCAATCGAGCCCAGAGGCTTCTAGGCTTAGCATTTTCCAGTACGTTAGCCGCCATGACAATCTCGTCATAAGGGCCAATGCAATACTCCTTTAGCTTGGGGTGCTCATTCACAGCCAGGAAATATGCACCAAAGGCAACAAGATCTATTCGCGGGATGGTCTTAAGTACAAGGTGTGCGTATGCGATTCTCCACAGGAAATTCAAGTACTTCTCGAACTTCAAAATGATTTGACCATCATTGGCCTCGTCTTGGCTTTGCTCCCACGTACGTAGAAAATCATCAACCCGAATGGTCGGGTGTTTCCCGTACAGGATCAATGTACACTCCCGCATTTCGGTATCGGTATCGAGATATCGCGACTGCTCAATGATAAATTCGGTGCGTTTCCAAGCGAGATCGCGACTACGAGCCGCCAGAAATTGCACGACGCCCCATAGGCCAGCAATCAGCCCAAAGAGAACATTCCAGTTTTCGGCGATAAAGTATGGCATTTTTCCATTCGCTCCGTTGTCATTCTCCCGAGCCTCATGAATTTAAGGTTAAAAAAATGGCATGACGAGCGATTTACCTGCATCGTTGAACGTGGCAGCTTCCGCTTCGGCATGAGTACAGATACTTGCCACTCGGATGCGAAAGTCCGCTTAGGGTCATCGGACCAAACCGCTCTCGCGGCAATTTTAGGCGACAGGTGTGTCGGGTCGAGCAGGGCCAATAGGATCTGGGGTGGCCGTAAGGACCGTTGCGCCATGTTGTGCGGGCATTTGCTTGAGCTGCTGCGGGCCTGGTGGCTGGCCGGACGGGAGAAGGGTAGGATGCTGCCCGGAGGCCGGCTGTTTCCAGGCCAGAACCCGGTCGAAACCCTGTCGTCAGGCCCGATACCGGTTGCCGACATGACCAAGTCGGCCTCGCGTCTGGTGTTCTCGACATTCTCCACCACGTCGCCATCGGTCTTCAGATAGACCGCGTTGAACAGATCGCGCCGCCAGTCCGCAGGCAAATGACGCTCCAGGTCCGAAACGTGCCCGAAGGTACGGGGGCGGGAATTGAAAGCTTCAAAATTGCCATGACATAATTCCACTCTCAATTGATGGCGTCAGACGAATCGGCACGCGCCGGGAGGTCCCGACGCATCCTATTGTCCTCCCCGACGACGGGCCTGATTATTCAGCGACCCGGAAGCCATTCATCTCGATATGAACGGTTTCACTGCCAGTTACGTCCAAATCCTCAGCGCCTTCGAGTGCAAGTATGCAGCCGGTCATGCAAATGCCGGAAACGGTCCCTTTCGGCTTCAGAACGACTTCCTGGACAGCCTCCCCCATCTTGACCATGACGAACTCTTCATCCTCGCCATCGTTGATAAGCGTCAGCGCGGACGATGCATGGGGCAGAAGCAGAACTGGCAGGAGCAGAATCAGGGCCTTCAAACAGCTCACGGCAAGCTCTCTTGAATCCAGACGGTGCACCCATTTCATGTCTTTATTTACTCCCAAGGTGTTGGACCCGGCCATGGGCCGGGTCCAGGGGGCTATGGTACTGTCGAGGCCTCGTCTCGCGCGACCGTCCAATGGCATTAAGTCGAAGCCTGTGAATGTTTCGCCGATATGGCCTCGGGCGCGGATCATAATTGATGGCGCAGTTCTCTGCTAGGACAGTAATTGAAAATTGACAATCGATATTTAATGATGTTCATAATTCGAAAATCAAATATACAATAATGCATGCCTATCCGGTTGCTACCCATGACCACTAGCAGTAGTCGGGTGCTCCCACTCGCCAGAATATA
>JAQBYC010000073.1 GCA_027623205.1 Pseudomonadota bacterium
TCATGCGCAGCACCGCACCGGGAGAGGCGCAGGTATAGCCCGCCAGCCGTTCGACGAAGAGGCGGGTCACCGCCGCCATTCCGGGGACGGGCAGGCGATGGGCGATGGGGCGCAAACGGCCGTCGGCCACCGCCTGGCCGGGATCCGCCGAGCCTTCGCCCCAGACCACGCCAACCACGGCGCGCCGGCCCAGAGGAACGGCGACGAAATCGCCGACCTGGATCTCTTCGCTGCCCGCGTGCGTCGGCACGCTGTAGTCATAGGCGCTGCCCAGGGGCAACGGCAGCAGGACATGCACCCGGCGCGGCGGTGCCACGGCATCGAATTTGGCTTCAGCTTCACTGGTATGGGGCGCGACCATCGGCTAGACTCTGCCTGTCCGCGCCGGTGCAGACAAGTGACGATGAGTGCGGCGATATTTGAGGGCGGGGATTAAGAGCAATTTTCAATTAAGCGGAGTCGCTCTCGCGACTTATGTAATTAGTTCAATTGCTCTATTCTTAAGGAGTCCGAGCATGTTTCAAGGAAACATGCTCTGGGTAAATTGGAGCGATGGATCAGATGAATATGGTAGTTGGAATGAAGGCGCCATGAAATTTTTTGTAGATACCGCCGACGTCGCCGAAATTCGTGATCTGGCCGCCACCGGGCTGTTGGATGGGGTGACCACAAATCCATCCCTGATCGCAAAGTCGGGGCGCGATTTCTTTGACGTCGTGGCGGAAATTTGCGAATTGGTGGATGGCCCGGTCAGCGCCGAAGTGGCGGCGACCGAGGCGGCGGCGATGGTGGCGGAAGGCCGTGCGCTGGCCAAGATTGCCGATAATGTTGCGGTCAAGGTGCCCCTGACCTGGGACGGCCTGAAAGCCTGCCGCAGCCTTAGTCAGGATGGCACACGGGTTAACGTCACTCTTTGTTTTTCGGCCAATCAGGCCATATTGGCGGCCAAGGCCGGGGCCAGTTTCATTTCGCCGTTCGTGGGGCGGTTGGACGATATCGGCCATGACGGCATGCAGTTGATCGCCGAGATCCTGGAGATCTATGGCAATTACGACAGCTTCCATACGGAGGTCCTGGTCGCCTCGATTCGTTCGCCCATGCATGTGCTGCAGGCGGCCAGGTTGGGTGCCGATGTCTGTACGATTCCTCCCGATGTGATCCGGCAGTTGGCCAAACATGTTCTGACCGACAAGGGGCTGGATGCTTTCCTGGCGGATTGGCGGAAAACCGGACAATCCATTCTCGACCACGGCGAAGCGGGCGATAAGGGTACGGCATGACCGGCAAGCGAACATCGTCCAGACCGCGCGTCGGCGTGCCTCTGCGTGCGCCAGAAGCCGAGGGGGTGCGTGAATATTTGCTGGAAAACCCCAATTTCCTGACCGACAATCCGGAGCTGTTGCCCCTGCTGCGTCCCGAGGCCCGGCATAGCGGCGAAAACGTTTTGGATATGGGACAGATCGTGACGCGGCGCCTGTGCGATGAAGTGACCCGACTGCAGGCCCAACAGGAAGAATTATTGGCCAACGGCCGCGCCAATCAGGCCGCGCAAAAACGGATTCACGCCGCCGCCCTGGCGATGTTGGAAGCGCGCGATTTTGAGCATCTGATCCATGTTGTCACCCGGGACCTGGCGGAAATTCTTGGTATTGACACGGTAACCTTGTGTGTCGAGGTGGCCGGAGACGGCCCGACACAAGCGCCGGCGGGCGGTGTTTATGTGCTGCCGGCGGGCGAGGTCGACCGTGTACTGGGCCCTGGGGCCGGTTCCCGGCTGGAAGGGGTGAGCTGTGGCAACCGCGCGGTCTTTGGCCCGGCCGCCGAGCTGGTGCGCAGCCAGGCGCTCGTTCGCCTGTCACCCTCGCCCGGTTCGCCGCCGGGGCTATTGGCCCTCGGCAGCCGGGACGGGAATAAGTATCATGCTGGCCAGGGTACGGAATTGCTGCAATTCCTAAGCCGTTTGATGGAGCGGCTGTTTCGGGCATGGCTGGATCTGTCCAACTAGGTCGCCATCGCGCGGCGGACGTCGCCGACGCCGTCGCGCGCTGGCGGACCTGGCTGCAATCAGAGCGCCGTTATTCAAGCCATACCCTGACCGGCTATGACCGGGATTTGAACGGCTTTCTTGATTTCGTTACACAGCATATGGGGCAAACGCCCGGTCTGGAAGATCTAGGGGCCTTGCGCACCCTGGATTTCCGCGCCTATCTGGCGCGGCGCCGTGGCGATGGCCTGGGGCCCGCCTCGTTGGCCCGGTCGCTCTCGGCGGTGCGGAGTTTTTTCCGCTTTTGCGAACGCCAGGACCTGGCCGCCAACGCGGCCATTCACGGCCTGCGTACACCGAAACAGCCCCATGGCGTGCCCAAGCCCTTGACGGTGAACGAGGCCGTGGCGGCGGTGGAAGATGTGGCCATTCTATCCGACGAGCCATGGGTGCAAGCCCGCGATGTGGCTGTGTTGACGCTGTTGTATGGTTGCGGCCTGCGCATTGCCGAGGCGCTGGCGTTGAACCGCGCTCAGGCACCCCTGGAAGACAGCCTGATGGTCAGGGGCAAGGGCGGCAAGGACCGGCTGGTCCCGGTCCTGCCTGTGGTGTGCAGGGCGGTGGGCGCCTATCTTGATCTGTGCCCCTATGATCTACCAGCCCAGGGGCCGTTGTTTCTGGGCGTTCGGGGCAAGCGTTTGGACCAGCGCATCGTACGCGCCCGGATGCAGCAGTTGCGCATCACAAAGGGCCTGCCCCATACCGCTACGCCGCACGCCCTGCGCCATTCCTTCGCGACCCATCTGCTGGCGGGCGGCGGTGATTTACGCACCATCCAGGAATTATTGGGCCATGCCAGCCTGTCGACCACCCAACGCTATACGGAGGTCAATGCGCAGCATCTGCTGGAGGTCTATCGCAAAGCCCAGGCCGTGGCGGAAGAACGCCGGCGGCACCGCGGCAAAAAGAAAGGCGGCCGGTAAAAAACCAGGCCGCCTTTCCGTGAACTGGGCCGAACGAACGTCCCGATCACTTGCGTTGATATCAGGTCAGGACAGAGAGGCTTTCCCTTTGTCCACCATGGATATCCCGGCCGATCGTTACGGCGCGCATTTCACTAGACATTGGATCACCTCCTTTTGATTGTTGTTGCCAAGTGCGCAGTATGCCCCAAGTTATGCCTAATGCAACCAATCCTTTAGCCGGGGCGAGCAGGATTGCTGGCCCGGCGGTGAGCGTGGCCGGGACAAAATTTGTCACGCGGTCTGCTTTGAAGATCAGCCACTGTTGACGCGGATTTGACACAAGCGTGCAAAGACGGAAAGCTGTCCCTCAAGCTGACCATTTTGGATATTGAATTGGCCCGCGCGGGCGGCCCGGCGTTTGTACGCCGTCCCCCAAATATCCCGGTGAGCCGTGCGCCTGGGCGCACCGGCGTGAAGGAACGTGGCGCGGACGAACTTGGCGCGGACGAAATTAACCGGTCATGAACCGATGAAGATCGAAACGGACCGGGGGAGGAAGCAATGAAATTTACCTGGTTCAATCTGATGCCTTGGCCGCATCTGCCGGATGATTTTCGCGAGACGCACCGCTCCGTCTGGGTCGATATACCCTCCAGCCTGTACGATCCGAAGAAAGGTCACGTGGTCTACAATACCTATCTGGATCAGCTGGAATATGCCGAAAGCCTTGGTTTCGACGGCATCGGCGTCAACGAACATCACGCCAATGCCTATGGGCTGATGCCTTCGCCGAACATCATGGCCGCAGCCCTGGCACGGCGCACCTCCAAGGCGGCACTGGTCGTTCTGGGCAATTCCATCGCGCTGTACAATCCGCCAATCCGGGTGGCGGAGGAATTCGCCATGCTGGATGTCATTTCCGGCGGCCGGCTGGTCGCGGGCTTTCCGGTCGGCACGTCCATGGACACCAACTACGCCTATGGACAGATCCCGGCGCTGACCCGGGATAAATACAACGAAGCCCATGAATTGATCATACGCGCCTGGAAGGAAGACAAACCCTTCAGCTTCAATGGCCGTTATACCCAGTTACGCTATGCCAACTGCTGGCCAAAACCCATTCAGGCGCCGCGTCCGCCGGTTTTTATTCCCGGCGGCGGTTCGATCGAGACCTATGATTTCTGCATCGAGAATGAGTATTCCTATAGTTATTTGAGCTTCACCGGCTACAAGCGGGCGCAACTGCTGATGGATGGCTTCTGGAACCGGGTTGACGAAATGGGGGCCGACAAATCACCCTATCGGGCCGGCTTTGCCCAGACCATCTGCGTCGCCGAGACCGACGCGGAAGCCAAGGAATTGTATGCCGAGCATGTCAGTTATTTCTTCAACAGGTGTCTGCACGTCTATCCTGGTTATGCCGATGCGCCAGGCTACCGCACGGTCAAGACCATCAAGAAGGGCGCCTTGTCGCAGTTTACCCGCTCCAGTCTTGGCACGCTGGGCAAGTTGACCTGGGAAGAACTGGTGGCCGACGGTCATATTATCGCCGGCAGCCCGGAAACGGTGGTGCGCCAGATGCGGGAACTGATCACCGGCCTGAAGGTCGGCAACATCTTCTGTCTGCTGCACATCGGCAATATGCCGGATGAAAAGACCCGCCTGTCCACCCGCCTGTTCGCCGAGGAGGTGATGCCCAAATTGCGCAATATGTGGCCCGAGTGGAAGGCTGACGAGCGCTTCTGGATCCATCCGCTGGAAACGCCGTTGGCGACCAGCATTCCCCTCGCAGCCATGGGGGAGGCTGCACAATGACAACCCTGACCTGCCAAAATCGTATGCTGGAGATCGGCAACGGCCGGGCGCCGGTAGAGGTCTGGGAGGCCGGGGAGGGTACGCCGCTGGTCTTTCTGCACGGGGCTGGCGGCTTGATGCCAAACGACCGTTTCCTCCAGGCTCTGGCCGCGAAATTCCATGTCCATGCCCCGTTGCTGCCCGGCTATGGCAACAGCGAGGGCGAAGACGAGCTTCGCGACATGCTGGATACGACGTTGCACACCGGTGATGTCATCGACGCACTGGGACTGGTCAAGCCGGCGCTGGTGGGGCATTCCATGGGCGGTATGATGGCCGCCGAATTGGCCAGCCTGGCGCCCAATGACGTTGAGCATCTGGCCCTGATTGCCCCCGCTGGCCTGTGGCTGGATGCCCATCCGATCGACGACCTGTTCGCCAAACTGCCCTTCGAATTGCCGGCATTGCTGTTCCATGACGTTGCGCTGGGAGAGCAGCTCATGACGGCGGGGTTGGATCTGGATGACCCTGATTTTCTAGCGGAATTCCTGATCACCAGTGCCCGTCGCCTGGGCATGGCCGGCAAACTGCTGTTTCCCATACCGGACCGGGGTTTGAGCCGCCGGCTGCACCGTATCAAGGCAAAAACCCTGATCCTGTGGGGCGAAAGCGACCGCTTGATCGAACCGGTCTATGGCGAGGTCTTTGCCGCCGCCATTGCCAACAGCAAACTGCAGATCCTGCCCGAGGCCGGCCATCTCGTTACGCATGAAAAGCCGGGCCAGGTGGTGGATGCCATTGCCGCTATGTTCGGCGCGGCATAAAATGCAGCGATCTGGAAAATAGGCTATCGGCCCATGCTGTAGAATTCATCGTTCGGGCGCATCGCCGTTAGGTTCGCCAGGCGGTTGCTGAGGCCAAAAAAGGCGGTGATGCTGCCGATATCCCGGATCTCTTCGTCCGAAAACCCATGCCCGCGCAAGGTCTCGAAATCAGCGTCGTCGATGGCTTTGGAATCGTTTGAGACCTTCATGGCGAAGTCCAACATGGCCATCTGCCGGGGCGTAATGTCGGCCTTGCGGTAATTGACCGCGACCTGATCGGCGAGCAGCGGGTTCTTGCTTCTGATCCGCAAAATGGCGCCGTGGGCAGCGACGCAGTATTGGCAGCCGTTGTCGGCGGAGGTGGCGACCACGATCATCTCTCTATCCGCCTTGCTCAGGCCGCCTGGCTTTTCCATCAAGGCGTCATACAGGGCGAAGAAGCCGCGGAACTCGTCCGGACGTTCGGCCAGTACAAGAAAGACGTTGGGAATGAAACCCGACTTTTCCTGCACGGCCAGGACGGCTGCCCTGATGTCTTCGGGCAACGCGTCGAGCTCGGGGACGGGGAAGCGGCTGATGGGGGTAGGCATAAATACTGCTTTCTCAATGGACTTGCTATTTGGCGTATTTGCCGGTCAATTGCGGCGTGTGGGGCCCGTCCAGGCCTTTTTCGGCATGTTCCAGACGGGTATCCCGGGACCAGGTGCGTTGCAGATCGTCACGGATATTGATGGACAAACGCCCCAGTCCTTCCACTTCCAACGCGACCTCGTCGCCATCCTGAAAGGCGCTCAGGCCCCTGTGGTTGGTGCCGGTGGCCAGGATATCGCCAGGCTCCAGCGTATGGATGGCGGACGTCCATTCAATACAGCGGGCGATATCGTGGGCCATGTCGGAGGTGTTGAAATCCTGCAGGACGTTACCGTTTACCCACAGGCGGACCTGGAGATTTTGCGGGTCGGGGATTTCGTCCGCTGTCACGATATAGGGTCCCATGGGGGCAAAGGTATCGCGGGATTTCATCTGAAAGAAGACATTGCCGGCGGGCGGCAGGCCGCGGGCCGATCCGTCGATGAAATTGGTATAGCCGAATACATAGTCCATGGCCTCGGCCGCCGAAACGTTCCGGGCCTGCTTGCCTATGATCACCGCCAGTTCCGCCTCCCCCTCGAAAACGGTGGCGGGAATGTCGCCCAGGACCATGGTATCGCCCGGTCCGATCACGGCGCTGGCGGATTTGTGAAAGCCGTTGATCGGTGCCGGTTCCGAACGGGTACCATCTTCCATATAATTGACCGCCATGCAGTCGATATTGCGCGGCAGGGGTATGGGCGGCCGCAAGGTTACACTGGAAAGGGGCTGGCCGTCCTCCCGCGCCACCAGCGTCTCCAGGCGCTCGCGATAGTCATCGAACCGCGCGATCAGGTCACTGATCACGGTGCGGCGGTCAATATGCGGGATACCGTCGATGGCCGGCATTATATCCACAACCCTGTCGCCCTTCAGGATGCCCAGGCGATAATCATTGAAATATAGAATTTTCATGTCAGCCTCTTTTCCGTTGTCAGGCTATTCTAGCGGAAATTCCAATTAATTGGAGTCGCGAACGCGACCCACGTAGGTGGTTCAATTGCTCTTCCTTAAAGAGTCCGGGCATATTTGGATCAACTGCGCTCTCGCGTTAGCTGGAGCCGCCATCCAGTGCTTCGCGCCGCATTTCCAGGGCCAGCCAATCGTCTTCCGCCCCGGCCAATTCGTCCATGACCGCGGTCAAGCGGGCGGAGGCGGCATCGAACGCCGATGGGTCGCGGCGGTAGAAACCCGGATCGGCCAGTGTTTGTTCAAGATCGCGGATCTCTGCCTGTAGCGTCTCCAGGCGTTTGGGCAGGGTCTCAAGGGCATGCTTATCCTTGAACGACAACTTGCGGCTGGTGTTCGATTTAGCCTTCGCGGCGGCGTTTTGCTTGACCGCCGCCGAAAGCGTCGCCTGGCCCGGATTCGCGGCCCGCTGGTTCAGCATGTCGCTATAGCCGCCGGCGTATTCCAGCCATCGCCCCTGGCCTTCATAGGCAATGGTCGAGGTAACGACCCGGTCCAGGAAATCCCGGTCATGGCTGACCAGCAATACCGTGCCCGGATAATCCGCCAGCATCTCCTGCAATAGATCCAGGGTTTCCAGATCCAGATCATTGGTCGGTTCATCCAAAAGCAACAGATTTGACGGTTTGGCCAGGGCCCGGGCCAGCATCAGGCGGCCCCGCTCACCCCCTGACAGAGCGGACACGACGGTGCCGATCTGTTCGGGCTGGAACAGAAAGTCCTTCATATAGCTGATCACGTGTTTGTTCTGGCCGGCCACGCTGACCCGATCACCGCTGCCCCCGGTCAGGGCCTCGGACAGGGTGATCTCCGGGTCCAGGCTTTCCCGCCGCTGATCCAGGCTGGCGATGGCTAGATTGGCGCCTAGGCGAACCTCGCCGGTATCCGGTGCCAGCACCCCGGTCAGCATGTTCAACAGCGTGGTCTTGCCGGCGCCGTTGGGTCCGACAATGCCGACCCGATCGCCGCGCTGAATCCGGGTGGAGAAATCCGCAACGATCGTGTTGCCGTCATAGGCCTTGGCGATGCCCTTGGCCTCCGCCACCAGCTTGCCGGACATTCCGCCTTCGGTAACCGTCATCTTGACATCGCCCGTGGGCCGGCTCTGCTCGCGGCGTTCCTGCCGCATGGCATGCAGAGCGCCCAGGCGGCGCTGGTTGCGCTTGCGCCGGGCCGTCACGCCATAGGTCAGCCAATGCTCCTCACGCACGATTTTGCGGTCCAGCTTGTGGCGCTCATCTTCCTCCTGCTGCAGGACCTCATCGCGCCAGGCTTCGAAATCCGCGAAGCCCCGGTTCAATTGCCGTGTCTCGCCCTGGTTCAACCAGACCGTCGCGCGGGTCAGGTTGGAGAGGAAGCGCCGGTCATGGCTGACCATGACGATGGCGGAACGAAGGCTGCGCAATTCGGCTTCCAGCCATTCGATGGCCGGCAGGTCCAGGTGATTGGTGGGTTCGTCCAGCAGCAGAATGTCAGGCTCGGGCGCCAATACCCGGGCCAGGGCGGCACGCCGGCTTTCGCCACCCGACAGCTGCGCAGGTGCCGCATCGCCCCGCAGGTCAAGTTGTTGCAGCAGATACGCCGCCCGGTACGGATCGTCCCCCGGCGCCAGGCCGGCCAGCACATAGGCCATGACGTCCGCATGGCCAGACAGGTCCGGCTCCTGCGGCAGATATCGCACCGTGACGCCCGGCTGGACAAAGCGTTCGCCGCTATCCGGTTCGATCAGGCCGGCGGCTATCTTCAGCAGGGTGGATTTACCCGAACCGTTGCGGCCCACCAGACAGGGCCGCTCGCCAGGCAATACGGACAGGGCCGCGCCCTGCAGCAGGGGGGTGCCGCCGAAACTGAGACCGATGTCGCGTAAGATAAGGATGGGTGGGGCCATGTTTGGCCTTTATAAAGGGAGACGCCGTTCAGACAAGGCGCGAAGTGAGGGAGAGCGTAAATGAAAATAGATGACGTGACACTGACCCTGTTTGCCTGGGATGATATTCCCGCCACGCGCTATGGCACTCACACCGGCCAATTCAGCGGTTCCAGCCAGCTTGGCCTGTTGACCATCCGCACCGATGAAGGCGTTGAAGGTCATGCCTTCCTGGGTTCCGCCTCGTTCAGCGCCGATCAGGACGGCACGGGACTGATCAAAAATCTCAAGCCACTGATCATGGGCGAGGATCCGCTGGACCGGGAAAGGCTCTACGCGCGGCTGTGGAGCAAGAACCGCTGGTGCAGTCTGCGCGCCATCGGCGCCGTGGATGTGGCGCTATGGGATATTGGCGGCAAGGCCGCGAATATGCCGCTTTATAAGATGCTCGGCGCCTATCGGGACAGGGTGCCGGCCTATGCGTCCTCGGCGGTGCTGGCCGATCCCGCCGCCTATGCCGAGCAGGCGCTGCAATTCCGCGATCAGGGCTGGGCCGCCTACAAGATCCATCCGCCGACCCACTGGCGGACCGACATCAAGGTCTGCGAGGCCGTGCGCGCGGCGGTTGGTGATGATTACAAAGTCATGTTGGACAGCACCTGGTCCTATAACTACGAAGAGGCGCTCAAGGTCGGCCGGGCGATCGAGGGCCTGGGCTTTCATTGGTACGAAGACCCCCTGGCCGATGACGACATGTATAATTGCATCAAACTGCGGGAGAAACTGGATATCCCCCTGATGGCCACGGAATATTCACCGGGTGGCTTCACCAATTATGTTCCCTGGCTGCTTAACCGGGCCACGGACTACCTGCGCGGCGACGTGGCGGTGAAGGGCGGTATCACCGCCATTCTGAAGACCGCCCATTTGGCCCAGGCCTTCGCGATGAATTACGAGGTGCATCATGGCGGCAACTCATTGAACAATTACGCCAATCTGCACGTCATCCTGGCCATCGCCAATTGTCAGTTTTTCGAGGTTCTGCTGCCATCCGAGGCGCAAAAATATGGCATCATTGACGATCTGGTGCCGGATCGGGACGGCTTCATCCACGCGCCGACCGCGCCTGGACTGGGCGCCAATATCGATTTCGATTTGATTGAACGCAAGAAACTCACGGTACTGACATAGGAGGGAAGACAGCATGGGCAGTTTGACGGGAAAACGGGCCATCGTGACCGGCGCGGGCAGCGGCATTGGGCGGGCCAGCGCCCGGCGCTTCGCCGAGGAAGGCGCCAAGGTTGTGGCGGTGGATGTCAACGCCGAAGGTCTGGCCGAAACCCTGGGCATGATCACGAAGGCCGGCGGCACCGCCATGGCCGTGACGGCGGATGTGGGCGACGAGGACGCCGTGGCCGGTTTCGTGGCGGCCTGTGTCAGGGAATACGGCGGTTTGGAGGTGATCTATGCCAACGCCGGCATCTCGGGCGGCGCGGTACCCCTGTTGGAACAATCCGTGGAGCAATGGCAAGGTGTGCTGCGGGTCAATTTGCTGGGGCCATTCCTGTGCATCAAGCACGCCGCGCCGGTGATGCTGGCGGCGGGCGCCGGTTCCATTATCTGCACCGCCTCCGTGGCCGGTTTGCGCGCCAATGCGGGGGGGACGCCGTACAGCGCCTCGAAAGCCGGGGTGATCAGCCTGGTGCAAACGGCCGCCAATGAATTCTTTGCCTCCGGCGTGCGGGTCAATGCCATTTGTCCGGGCCTGATCGAGACCGGCATTACCAAGTCCACCTTCGACCGGGCGAAATCCCGGGGCACGGAAGGCAAGATCGGCCAGCTGAACCCGACCCGCCGCCCCGGCCAGGCCAACGAGATCGCCAATATGGCCCTGTTCCTGGCCTCCGACGAGGCGTCCTACGTCAACGGCCAGGCCTTCGCGGTCGATGGCGGTCTGTCCAGCACGCACCCCTTCGTGCCGCGGGGATGAGGTTTTCCGGCCTGACGCCGGTTCTGCCGGGCCTGTCGCCCTTCGGGCTATTTGAGGCTGGTCCTTAGGTCGGTATGTCCGCTGGGCACTGTCACGTTGATAGAAAGCGGCCACAAGGGACCGGATAGACGCCCATTCAGATTGCCGCGCTCGCGCTTTCCCATGCGTTGAACGCGTCGGTCCGCAGCCGCTTGAAGGTTGTTCGGCTGAGGATATGGCGCGGTAGGTAATAAAGAGTTGCAGGCCGGGGATCGGATATTCAGGAAGCGTTGCGCAGAGCCTGACGACTTAAAGCGCGGTTGCTGCTGCTCCCGTCGTCTTATTGGTTGATGCGGAGACTCCGCACGATTATCCGCACGCTTATTATCGATGTGCGCAGCGGTCAGGCGCCTTTCCGATATTCGCCTGATAGCGGGCCATTACGGCTGTCTGTGCTTTGCGTGCCAATGACGCGCAGCGGAACCTGACAAGCATCCATCTCTGCAACGTTGCCCATTTGCCTTATCAATGATTGGATAGATGACGGGTTGATTGCTGGAAACAGGGAATGCGCCATGCTGGGCCGGGATAAAAATTTGCAACGCTTCATCGATGCCGCAGAGGCAGGGATTCAAGCCAGGGCCGCCGATTTTCCTGATGCGATGTTGATGGCAACCCGCGTTTTTTCGGCAATGAAAGACACAGGGGAGGCTGACGTTAAGAACGCGCCGGCCCGCTTAGACGCATGCCGTCATCTCGAAAGTGCATACAGCCAAGCACGCAACGGCCCTGATCCGATTGCCAATCTGACAGATGCGTTCATCGCGATAGAGCCGGCCCTTGCCTGGAACCGCAGACCGGAAGCAGCACAGCTTGCCGGAGACTTTTTCGACAACCATGCCAACGCAATTGTCGTGGGCAAGGGAGGCTTGGAGGCGCGACAAGATGTGCTGATAGGCGTGAGCCTGGTTGCACCCGCTATTACCTATCCAAGACACCACCATCCACCTGAAGAGCTTTATATCGTCCTGTCGCCTGGGGAATGGATGCAGGACGACCATCCAATGGTTCCCAAACGATCCGGCGACTTGGTCCACAATCCACCCAACGTGTGGCATTCGATGCAGGCGATGAAAGTACCGCTGCTCGCAATTTGGTGCCTGTGGGTCGGGGCTTAGAGCCCAACCCGGCCGATCATGGCGGGCAGGGTTCCATAACGGCAATTATCGCACCACCGCCATGTCCTCCACTTGAATGACGCAACGGATCGCCCCGGCGTAGGGAAAGGCAGGTTGTATTCTCAGGCAATGTCCTTCGGGTTGACCACGTTTTCCAGCGGATCGCCGCTTGCAAACCGTGCAACATTGTCAAGAAACAGCTGTTCCCAGCGCGAGTTACTGCCGTTCCCGGCAAAAGATGTATGTGGGGTGACGCGTATTTTGGGATGGGACCAGAGGGGGTCGTCTTCAGGCAGGGGTTCCTGGCGAAAAACATCCAGAACCGCGGCGGCAAGGCGACCGTCATCAAGCGAGCGGATCATGGCGTCATCAACGATCAACGCGCCGCGTGCGATGTTGATCAGAATAGCGTCATCCTTCAGGGCGCTGAAAAAACCTTCGTCGGCGAAACCCCGCGTATCATCATTCAGGGAGCAGGCGAGGACGACCACATCCGCCTCGGGCAGAAAGGTTGCGAGGTCGGACATCGTGCCTGACTTGTCAACGATATCGGAGGTTTCCGGCGAGCGCCGAATTATGGTCGTCGTCGCACCGAAAGATTTGACCCGTTTCGCGACCTCTCGCCCGATGGGTCCAAAGCCGATGATCAACCAATTCATTCGAGACATTTCGCGGAAAGGCGTGCGCTGCCATAGCTTTCGGGCCTGCTGTGCTTTCTGCTGTTCGATCGGGTGGATTAGACTTAGGGCATGGGCTAGGACGTACTCTGAAATCGAAACCGCCTGTGCGCTGCTGTTGCATATACGGATCCCCCGGTCGGATATCTTCTTGTAATAAGGATTGTCGAGGCCGGCGTTGAATGTCTGAAGGACACCGACGGATTTGCATGCAAGCACGAGTTCGAAGGCAGCATCTTGGCAACCGTCCGCAGAGATGCCGGGGCTCAACCAGAAATAATCGATCACAGCCTCGTTCGGGGATAGCGAGGCACCATTGACGCTCAGCCAGCCGTCCTTGTTGAAAGCATGGACAATGATATCCAGTGCGAGCGCATCGAGACGTTCGCCAATTAGCGCAAGCGTCTTCTCGTAGATAGCGACGGAAGCGGGCATAAGGCGCCCCTTTCTATATATTCATTAGGCCTTGGCTTTTGTGGCTTCCATCCATCATGCGATGAAGTGTAACGGCCCGGACAGAGGGTATCTATATACATCATATACGGCGCCGAATGGCAGCTATTGGCACGAAGCGCTGGCGGTCGTCCTTCGCTGCGATTCCCACGGTCGCCCCAACATCGGCCTGACTCGCGGCGCCTTCTACCGGACCCTGGCCAAACTCCCAGCTGCCGGAAAATTTCACGTAATGGACGGATTATTACATTTCTCGAACAAGCCTGATTTCAATTGAACAATGGCTGCGGTGTTACAGCTCATATTTACGCCCGTGATGCCGTGGACGGCTCCCACCCGCCGTCATCCAGGTGCCAGGAGAGGCCGCCCGGTGCACAAGCCTAAACGCTGCGCGCACAACGGGCGCACGGCTATACTCTGGCCGACAGGGGCGCCGAGACCGGTCGGCATTATGCGACCATCTCAAAAATCATCAAGGCCCTGGCCGCCGGGCATTCAAAAAGAAAGAACCGACCCACGTTATGCGGACTGGCAATCAACAGGCGATCTCAAGGAGGAACCGATGAATATGGAGCAGCACAGCGATTTGGAAGCGATCCGCCAGCTCAAGGCGCAATATTTCCGCTTCATGGACACACAGCAATGGGAACGCTGGCGCGATTGCTTCACGCCAGATATCTCGGCTTGTTACGAGGGCGGGCCGCGCGCGGACGGCGACGACCAGCCGCATGAGAACTGGGTCGAGGGACGCGAAGCGCTGGTTGAACACGTCCGGAGTATGATGCGCGGTGTAAAATCGATCCATCAGGGGTTCATGCCGGAAATCGAGCTGACCAGCGCAACGACCGCGCGCGCGGTCTGGTCGATGTTCGACTACCTGCGCCTGCCGACCTGCAACTTCAAGGGCTGGGGGCACTATCACGAGGACTATGTCAAGGCAGACGGGCGATGGAAGATCAGGAAGATCCACCTTACCCGTCTGCATACCGAGCAAGAATGGCTGTAGCCCGGTCTTTGCAAGTCCTGCCGCGATGGCGAGCGTGCGCAGCCGGGCTGGCGGATGATCCCGATGACCCGCCGCGAACCTCCACCCATTGAATTGACGCGAGACCGGCCGTAGGCCTTTCTGGATCGTCCGCCCCACAATTCGACCACGGCGTCGATGCTGCCGGCATTGCAGGCATAGAGGAAGGCTTGCCGGCCGCCCGCACAGCTGCCAAACACGCCCGCCTTGCCATTGTGATGGGGCTGTGCGCGGAGTCAGGCAACCGCGCCCTCGGTGTCGCCCAAGACCTGGGCGCCGGCAACGCCGCCCTCCGCCCGCACCTCGGCGGCGACGCCGTCGGCGTCACCCTCGCACGGGCGGCGCCCAGCCATAGGCTCTGGCACAGGCGCCGCCCATCAGCGTTGCCCGTTCGCTTTCGGTCAGGCGGTCGGTGAGGCGGAACGGTTCCACGGCCTGTGCGTAGTTAACAACCGCGAACGCGCGGGTCCAGTCGGTGCCCCACAGGCAGCGGTCGAGGCTCCAGGCGTCGAATACGCGGGCGAGCGGGTCCCAGATGTCCGGGTAGGGGTAGGCGGCATGCGAAAGAGTGCACGCCCCGCTGACCTTGATCACCGCATTTGGGCGGCTGGCGAGGTCGAGTACCTTTGGCAGGTCGGCCCAGGGTTCCGGTGGCGCCGGCGGCGTGCGGGGCTGCAGGATGCCCAGATGATCGATGATGAAACGGGCGTCGGGGTGGCGGTCGATAATCGCCGTCCCCGCGTCCAGGTTGCCCCAGCAGAGCATGTTGACCGGGAAGTCGTGCCGCACGGCTTCGCGCAGGATCAGGTCAATGCCCGGGTCGTCGGGATTGCGGCCGGCCTCGGGGGTCATCATGATACGGATGCCGACAGTGCCCGGCGTTTTCTTCCAGTCCGCGATCACATCGGCTACCGCGGGGTCCGACGGATCGACCGGCTTGACGAGGCCAAAACGGCCGGGATGGGCATTGCGCACCTCGACCGCATAACTGGCGTCATACCGGTACATGGAAAACGCGGAGATGAAGATCGCGCCATCGACGCCGACCGCATCCATCGCCGCCACCATCTCGTCGCCGGTGACGTGATCCGGCCAGTTCGGCATTGAATGCCAAGGGCGCTCTGGCGTGTTGGCGGCATAAACGTGGACCTGGGAATCAATGATCGACATCGGGGCGGTTCCTCTTCGCTAGACGGGTTTCTCGTATTGCAACAGGTTGCGACGGTTACGTCGAGAGGGGGAGCGGGTGGGTAAGTCAACCTCGAAAAGGGTCTAAGTGCGTTCTTGGTTATCGGTTGAAGCGATCGTAGCGAGCCTGCGAGTTGACGATTACAGGAGGCCGGACTGGTTCTTATGGCCCGACCATTTGGGCAGATCATCGCTCAGATCGATCATCCGCATGCCATAGAAAATATGACAGGTTGGCTTGAAAATTTCAGGAACCTGCGGCGGAGTCCCAAAATCAAAAAGCGATGGAAATGCAAGCCACATATGTCGTCCTTCATCCGCAAGGGGCGCGCCGCACAAAGCACAGCTCACCTTACATGGTAAAATTCTTTGATGCCTACCGAGGTCGCTGTTGTAGAACAGGAGATGGTTCATCCCTTCTGAAATTCTGACATGGTGTTTGTGAAAGATTGCCGCCCACTGCATGGGAGCCCCGTGCAACTTTTGACAGACCCTGCAATGACATATCTTTGCATCGACGGGATCAGCGCAAACTTCGAATTGAACCGCTTTGCAGTGGCAGCTTGCCCGGTATTTGACCGTGAACGAATTATCGGCCCTCGGCGCATATAATTCTGCAAATTCGCCCATCATCATGTCTCCAAATCCGGAGCCTATTCATCTAGCCGCTGGCGGTATCCTGATCTGATCTGTTCCGGTCCGGATCGACCTGGAATCCGGTTTTGAACTATTGAGTTTACCTGCCGCGAGGCCGGTATCTCACGTGACTTCCGGCAACACGGCCTGACATTCTATTTCGACCTTCATGCGCGGATCGACCAACGCCGAGACCTCCACCAAAGTTGAGGCCGGCAGATGTTCCCCAAAATAATCAATGCGTCGCGGATTGATGGCGGCGCGCTCGGAAATGTCTGTCATGAACACCTGGACCTTGACCACATGCGCCGGTTTGCCCCCCGCCGCACGAAGGCAGGCGTCCATCGCGTCCATGGCAATATCGAATTGCGCAACTGTATCGTCCGGAATAGAGCCGTCGGCACGCATGCCAACCACGCCCGAAACCCAGACAAGATTACCGGCCCGAACCGAATGGCAATAGTGACTGACCGGAGCAAGCTGCCCGTCCACCATAAAGCGTTCGATCGTCATATCCATGTCTCCACATTTATTGTTGCAAGATCTCAAAACGAGCAGGCCAACGACCTTAACCTGCCCCAGGCTACCGGTGCAGCGCGTACGCGTCGAGTCGCCGACGGGCTTATATTTTCGTCAACCTGACCATCGTCAGGGTAGCAACCAAGCTGACCATGCAGCCCTGACTTTCGAATGTCTCGTTTTGTTAAGGGTTGTCGGACACCTGCCGTTGCGATGAGGCTGCCATGGGCCCGGTCGGCAGTTGTCGGACAAGCCTCAGGGGCGGCAAGCGCAGGGAGATTAGGCTCGCCGGCGCGGCCAGTTCGGTTTATGGGGATTGGAGATAGGCGGTGAAGGGGTCTTGCTCGGCCAGCCTGGTATGATCACCGAAGAAATGCAGGCGATCAGCTTTATGGGCGCGGCCAACTTCTCCAGGAACAGCCGTCGGAACAACCGCAAGTGCACACGCACGGGCAGGAAGAAGCCGGGCCGCCCGCTGATCCACTGCTTGCCATCTTGAGATATCCCGCCGCCGGCACGATCATGTGGACGTGCGGCTGTTGGGTCGTCGCGCTGCAAGCGCGCCTTCGGCACGACGCCGATCCCCAGGTATGGAGCGCGGAGGTCACGCCGACGCGGACACCGGGATGCCCAATGCCGGTTCGGGCATCGGCGGCGATGGTGATCACGGTCTCGGCGGCGGTCTTCAGCAGGATGGCGTAAATCACGGCCTTGTTCTGGTAGGCGATATCGCTGATCGGCGCCGGCAGGGTGAAGACCAGATGGTAATATTTTACATCCAATTGCTCAGCCTGGCGTGCCGCTAGCCATTCCTTGGCCGCTGCCCCCTGGCACTTCGGGCACCATCCAGGAGATATTCGAAGTCGTTTGGAGGGAAACGACGGCGCTGCTGCTCCCATGCAACACTGCTCATGGGCCGCATATCCATGAAGCGGGCCATGACCGCTCGGCCATCATCTAATTGGGCTGAATGGGCCGTCGCGCAAGGCACCTGAACAAAAGTTGAATACCGGGGCGGAGGTAACCAAACCATGCCGCCCCAACCTACGCATCTGGTGCTATACTGTCGTTAACTCCAGGTGACCGACCGTGGCGTCGTCTGAGACAGCAACAGGACTTGAGAGGGAAGATCAACATGCCGGAACGTGCGCCGCTGTCGCTTCAAGTGCCGGAGCCGGAGTGGCGGCCGGGCGATACGCCGGATTACTCACACGTCAACTTCCCGCCGGCGGGATCGGTGGACCGGCCGCCGGTCGATGCGAATCCGCGCGATATTCGCGACCTGGCCTACACCATCATCCGCGTGCTGAATCGCGAAGGCCAGGCGGTGGGGCCTTGGGCGGGCACTCCGACCGACGATGAATTATTGACCGGCCTGCGTCACATGATGACGCTCCGCGCCTTTGACGCGCGCATGTTGCAGGCGCAACGTCAAGGAAAGACCTCGTTCTACATGCAGCATCTGGGAGAGGAGGCGATCAGTTGCGCGTTTCGGACGGCGCTATCGCCCGGCGATATGAATTTTCCCACATACCGCCAGGCGGGCTTGCTGATTGCCGGCGGTTATCCAATCAAGGACATGATGTGCCAAGTCTATTCCAACGAAGGCGATCCGCTGAAAGGCCGCCAATTGCCCGTCATGTATTCGTCGAGGAAAGACGGTTTCTTCTCGATCTCGGGTAATCTGGGGACCCAATACATTCAGGCAGTCGGCTGGGCGATGGCATCGGCGATCAGCAACGACACGAAGATTGCGGCGGCCTGGATCGGCGATGGCTCCACGGCGGAAAACGATTTCCACGCGGCGCTGGTGTTCGCCTCCACCTACAAGGCCCCTGTCGTCCTGAACATTGTCAACAATCAGTGGGCGATATCCACGTTTCAGGGAATAGCGCGCGGCGGCTCCGGCACGTTCGCCTCCCGCGGCCACGGCTTTGGCATTCCCTCGCTTCGGGTGGACGGCAACGACTATCTGGCGGTACGGGGGGTCGCCTCCTGGGCGATCGAGCGGGCGCGGCGCAATCTTGGGCCGACGCTGGTGGAATATGTGACCTACCGCGTCGGCGGCCATTCGACTTCCGATGACCCGAGCGCCTACCGGCTCAAGACCGAAAGCGACGCTTGGCCGCTTGGCGATCCAATTCTACGCCTGAAGGCGCATCTGATTGTGGGCGGTGTCTGGTCCGAAGAGCGGCATAAGCAGGCGGAGGCGGAGGTGCGGGACACGGTCATTGCGGCGCAGCGGGAAGCGGAGGCGCTCGGCACCTTGCATTCCGGCGGGCATCCCTCGGCGCGGGACATGTTCGAGGATGTGTACGCCACCATGCCGCCCCACCTGATCCGCCAGCGCCACGACGCGGGGATTTAGCCAATGCCGCACATGACCATGGTGCAGGCGATCCAGAACGCCCAGGATATCGCGATGGAACGGGACGAAAAGGTCGTCGTGTTCGGCGAAGACGTGGGCTATTTCGGCGGGGTGTTCCGCTGCACGGCGGGGCTTCAGCGCAAATACGGCAAGACCCGCTGCTTCGATACGCCGATCAGCGAGCTTGGCATTGTTGGCGCGGCGGTTGGCATGGCGGCGTATGGCCTGCGTCCCTGCGTGGAGATCCAGTTCGCCGACTATATGTATCCGGCCTATGACCAGATCGTCTCGGAAGCGGCGCGGCTTCGTTACCGCTCCGCCGGTCAGTTCACCTGCCCGCTGGTGATTCGCATGCCGACCGGCGGCGGCATCTTCGGCGGCCAGACCCATAGCCAGAGCCCGGAGGCTCTGTTCACCCATGTGGCGGGCCTGAAGACCGTGGTGCCGTCGAACCCCGCCGATGCCAAAGGCTTGCTGATCGCCGCCATTGAAGACCCGGACCCGGTGATCTTCCTGGAGCCGAAGCGGCTCTATAACGGCCCGTTTGACGGCCATCACGAACGTCCCATCACGCCTTGGAAGAATCACCAACTGGGCGAGGTGGCGGAGGGCTTTTACGCCTTGCCGCTCGGCCAGGCCGCAATCCGCCGGGAAGGCGCCGCGCTGACGGTGCTCGCCTACGGCACCATGGTCTATGTCGCGCTTTCCGCGGCAGAGGAAACCGGCATTGATGCGGAGGTGATCGACCTGCGGACGCTGGTGCCGCTGGACCTGGACACGGTCGCCGCTTCGGTGCGCAAGACCGGGCGATGTGTGGTGGTGCACGAGGCGACCCGCACCTCCGGCTTCGGTGCGGAATTGGCGGCTTTGGTGCAGCGGCATTGCTTCTATAGCCTGGAGGCGCCGGTGCGGCGGGTAACGGGCTGGGATACGCCTTATCCGCATGCCCAGGAGTGGGACTACTTCCCCGGCCCCGAAAGAGTCGCGCGGGCATTCCGCGAAGTGCTTGAGGCGGAGTGATGGGCGAGCTTTCCATCAAACTGCCCGATGTGGGTGAAGGCGTGGCCGAGGCGGAACTGGTGGAATGGCACGTTAAGGAAGGCGACTTGGTGCGAGAGGACGATGTGCTTGTCGCCGTGATGACCGACAAGGCGACAGTCGAAATTCCCGCGCCTGTCGATGGGAGGGTGCTACGGCTCGGCGGTGCTATTGGCGATACCCTGGCGGTCGGCGCTGAACTGATCCGGCTGGAAGTCGAAGGCGAAGGCACTACGGAGGCGTATGCCAGTCCGATCTCCGCCCCGCCGCCAAGCAAACCCATAACGGAAACGCAGGCTCCCGCGCCGCCAGCCGGCAAAACGACGACAACCCCCGCCGCCGCCTTGCCGCCGCCAGGCCGGGGCCGCGGGCCGCCCCGAAGCGAAGGCGAACGGCCACTGGCCGCGCCCTCCGTCCGCAAGCGCGCGCGGGATGCAGGCGTCGACCTGCGCCAGGTACCTGGCACCGGGCCCGCCGGCCGCATCACCCATGCGGACCTTGTTGCCTATTTCAAGCGCGGACCCAGCACCGGGACAGGGGCCGGACTCGCGCCGGACATGACGGTACGGGATGTAAAGGTCGTTGGCCTGCGCCGCCGAATCGCCGCCAAGATGGCGCTCTCCAAGCGCAGCATTCCCCACTACTCCATCGTGGAAGAGGTGGACGTTTCGGCGCTGGAGGACCTGCGGGCCGAACTGAATGCCGCCCCGCGCCCAGACCGGCCGCGGCTTACAATCCTGCCCTTCCTGATGCGGGCAATGGTCAAGGGTGTGGCGCGGCATCCGGAAGTCAACGCCCTCTATGACGATGAGGCGGAGGTCATCCATCAGCATGGCGGCTTGCATATCGGCATTGCAACCCAGACGGACTCCGGCCTGATGGTGCCGGTGGTCAAGCACGTGGAAGCGCGGGACATCTGGGATTGCGCGGCGGAATTGGCCCGCCTCTCTGAAGCGGCCCGCAATGGCCAGGCGGCCCGGGAGGAGCTGACAGGCTCGACCATCACCATCACCTCGCTCGGCCCGCTCGGCGCGATTGCGACAACGCCGGTGATCAACCATCCGGAGGTGGCAATTGTAGGCGTCAACAAGATTGCCGTCAGGCCGGTATGGGATGGCAGCCAGTTCCAACCGCGAAAGGTGATGAATCTCTCGTGCAGCTTCGACCATCGGATCGTCGATGGCCTGAATGCGGCCCAGTTCATCCACACGCTGAAGGGCCTGTTGGAAAAGCCTGCCATGATCTTTGTCGAGGGCTGAAGCGATGCAAGAGATTACCTGCAAACTCCTGGTCATCGGCGGCGGCCCCGGCGGTTATGTTTGCGCGATCCGCGCCGGGCAATCAGGCCTGGACACGGTGCTGGTGGAGAAGGCGCAGCTTGGCGGCACCTGCCTGAACGTGGGCTGCATTCCCTCCAAGGCCCTGATCCACGCGGCAGAGGCGTTCCACAGCGCGGTCGGCTTTGCGGCGGAAGGCGGCTCGATTGGTATTTCCGCCGGCCCGCCGAGCCTTGACTTCGGCGGAACGCAGAGCTGGATGGACGGCATTGTGCACCGCCTGACCGGCGGTGTGGCCGGCCTGCTGAAAGGCGCGGGAGTGAAAGTGATCGAGGGCTCGGCCCGCTTCCGCGACGGCAAGACGGTGCAGGTCTCCAGCGTCACGGGCGAGCAACTGGTGCGGGCGGAAGCCGTCGTCATCGCCACGGGATCCGAGGCCGTGGCGTTGCCGGACCTGCCCGTCGGCGGCGCGGTCATCTCGTCCACGGAAGCGCTTGCGTTGCCCGATGTGCCGCGGCGGCTGGTGGTTGTTGGCGCAGGATATATCGGTCTGGAGATCGGCACGGCCTACGCCAAGCTCGGCTCCCATGTGACGGTGGTGGAGGCGGAGGAGCGCATCCTGCCCCAGTACGACGGCGATCTTTCCCGGCCCGTCGCAGCGCGGCTGAAAGCGTTGGGCGTCGAGGTGCTGCTCGGTGCGAAAGCCCGGCGCATGATGGGGGATGCACTGCTGGTCGAGGTCGAAGGGGGCGGCGAACGCCACCTTCGCGCGGACAAGGTGTTGGTCGCCATCGGCCGCCGCCCGCGCACCAATGGCTGGGGCCTGGAGGAATTGGCGCTGGAGATGGACGGGCGCGCCGTGCGCGTTGACGACCATTGCCGCACCGCCATGCGCGGCGTTTACGCTGTCGGCGACGTGACAGGCGCGCCGATGCTCGCGCATCGGGCCATGGCCCAAGGCTATATGGTGGCGGAGATCATTGCGGGAGGACGATGCGCTTGGGACCGGCGCTGCATTCCCGCCATCTGCTTCACCGACCCGGAGATCGTCACGTCTGGCCTTTCGCCAATGGCTGCCCGCGACGCAGGTATCGAAGCCCGCAGCGGCACCTTCCCCTTCCGCGCCAACGGCCGCGCCATGACCACCGGCCGTGACGACGGCTGGGTGCGGATCGTCGCCCGCGCGGACAATGACCTGGTCATCGGCGTCCAGGCGGTTGGCGTAGGCGTTGCCGAATTGGCCTCTGAATTTGCGCTGGCGCTTGAAATGGGGGCGACATTGGAGGACTTGGCCAGCGCGATCCACCCCCACCCCTCCCGCAGTGAGGCGGTACAGGAAGCGGCGTTCAAGGCGCTGGGCCGCGGGCTGCATCTGTAGGAATTCCGATAACAAAGACTCACACAAGCAAGTAATCGTCTGCACCAGGGACATCGGCTGAGAATGAATCGGCGTGGTGGTCAACAGCCGGCAGGAATGAAATTCGATCTCGCAGCCGGGCAAGTAAACGTCACCGAGATACTACCATTCCGGTACAATTGCCCAATCCGGACCGCCAGCATCCAGACATAAAAGTCAGACGCCGAAGAGCAGAACATTGGCATCATCTGAAGGGCTGCAATTGTTAAGAGTTGTCGGACACCTGCCGTGGCGATGTAGCTGTCACGGGCTCGATCGGCAGGTGTCCGACAAGCCTCAGGGGAGGAAACCGCGGGCCGACTACGCGGGGTGGCGACGCGTTCTATGGGGAAAGTGGAATTGATCGGCGTCGCTGGATCGGACGATTGGGTTTGACGCCGTAGCGGCGAGCGGCGCGAGGCGGGCTTCGAGCTCGGGAGAAGGGATTGTCGGGGCCGTTGAGACGGTGGATGAGGGCTCGCGGTGGTAAGCGGATAGGGCATCTGGCCGAGCGCCGGTGTGTCTGGTCGAGGACCAGCGGCGGTCAGGGTTCGAATGCGGTGATGCGATGATCGGCGTCATGATGCGTCGACCCGGCTGGATGCGGTCGGCGGTGCGCGGGGCTGGGCGCTACGCTCGAACGTCTCGATGATGATCAT